>CAVCON010000128.1:0-6800 GCA_963603805.1 Oscillospiraceae bacterium | reverse complement strand
GTACAGGGCGTATGCAATACGCCCCTACATATATACCGTATGCAATCAATAAACGACATATATGTTCATATAATTCGCGCAAACCCAATACCGCTAAAAATACATTTGATATAAGAAAAACTATGTCCTATGTAGAAAAAATTATGTCTGATATAATTCAAACTACATCAGACCTTTTTTGCCGATTGCAAACATCTGAAAAACAAATCGTTACAAAGAACATTCCAGGCATAGGCATTGATTTGAAATTCAGTATGTTACGCGGTTTTGGCTATAATCACAATCTCACAAACCTTTTATAGCCTTGCGCCGTTAAAGTTGCGGGAACGGTATGAAACCTTGCATTTGGCTTGAATGCGGTGCGATGAACTTTTCCAGCCATACCATGTCCCACCATCGCGAGAACTTGTAGCCACATTTGTGGAAGTGGGCCGTGAGCGTGAAGCCCTCTTTTTCGTGGAAGCGGATGCTGCCATTGTCATGAAGCTCGTCCTCCGTGTCGGAATACGTTACACAGGCGTAAAGGTTGGTTACATTTTGCCGTTTTAGTATTTCCTCAAGTTTGGCATACAGAGCCGACCCGATGTGCTGCCCGTGAAACTTTGTGTCAACGTAAACCGACAGTTCCACCGCCCAGTCGTATGCCGCCCTCTCCTTGAACGCCCCGGCATAAGCGTAGCCAACCACCGCACCGTCGCTCTCCGCAACCAAATAGGGATAGCTTTCTAAAGTTTTGGCAATTCTGGAACGAAATTCAGCAACATCCGGCACGATGTATTCAAACGTTATGGAAGTGTTTTTTACATACGGCGCATATATCTCCAAAAGCCTTGGCGCATCATCAGGCTTTGCCGTTCTTATTGTGATTTTTTCAGGTTTCATCGGCGTTTACAGTCCAAAAAAACCTTTAATCACGAACCACACAACAGGCACAAGCAACGCGGGAAGCAGGTTCAGCGTCTTGCAGTCTTTAAGTTCGAGAAGCGAAAGCCCCGAAGCGGTAATCATAAGTCCGCCGATTATAAGCAGCTCCGCCATGAGGGCGTTGCTTATGGCTGTGCTCGAAATCATAGCCACGGCATAAAACATTCCCTGCCACAGGAAAAGCACCGGGGCGGCAAGTATCATTCCCACGCCGTATGTGGAGGCGAACACTGTGGAACTCACAAGGTCGAGAGTGGAATTTGTGAAAAGAAAAGTATTGTCGCCCTTCAACGCGCTTATTACAGGACCGAGCATAGACAGAGGCCCTATGCAATAAAGCAGTATTGCCGTTGAAAGTCCTTCGGCAAGATTTTTCGATGAATTCTCGGATTTTGAACGTTTATTGACCAAACGTCTGAAACGTCCGTCTATGTCTATAGCAGTTCCCACCACTCCGCCGATTGCAAGGGATATGATGAAAAGCACTGGATATTCACTTTCGGCCAAATGCGATATGGTGGCGTTCAGCCCTATTGCCAGACTTGCAAGCCCGAGTGCGGTGTATAGCGTATGCTTGTACTTCTCCCTTATGCCCCTGTGGAGCAACGCGCCCGCCAATGTGCCTGCGATTATACAGACGGTGTTTACTATTGTTCCTGTCATGCCATTTTTATAATCTGCAATTATAGTATTTTCTATTGCAACTTCTCAAATTTTTCCTGTTTTCACCGCTGTTTTGCCGGCTTTTCCACGCGGATTACGGCTTGTGCCGCAATAGAAGGTTCGTCTTTGCACGTTACTGTCAGCACGGCGTTGCCGCTTTTTGAGGTGGAACGCACCAAAACCACCATTTCACCGTGGAAAAGGCGCATCTGCGGTTCCTCAAAAGGTTCGAGCGATGATGCGTCGCCGTTGCAGGCCGCCTGATATTTCGCGCCCTTTACCGAGAACTGCAATTCGTTGTCGGCATCGGGGCATTCGTTTCCGTCGGCATCAAGCATCCTCACCGTTACAAACGATATGTCATCTCCGTCAGCCTTTATCACGTTGCGGTCGGGCGTTAGTTCGAGCTTGGCGGGCTTTCCAGCGGTGCACACAACCTTTTCCGCCGCACGGTTTCCAGCCGCGTCGTATGCCACAACCTTAAGTTCGCCCGGTTCGTACTTTACATCCATCCACTTGATGCGGTTTGCGTCAAAAAGCTTTGTCGGGTCTTTTTTCACCTTCCCCATGCTTTTTCCGTTCACAAACAACTCGGCTTCGGGAAAGTTTGTGTAGCACATCACAGGGATTGTCTTGCCCTCCATGCCGTGCCATGTCCAATGGGGAAGGACGTGCAGGGTTTTGTCATCGGTATTCCAGCGGCTGCGGTAGAAATAATACCTGTCCTTGGGCAGACCCGCGAGGTCAACTATGCCGAAGTAGCTGCTGCGCGACGGCCACATACTGTTGTAGGGATAGTTCTCGCCGAGATAGTCGAAGCCTGTCCAAACAAATTCGCCTATAATCCACGGTTTTCTGTCCTGATACCATGCGTCGTAATCGGGGATGTTGCTCCACGAACCGCTATACAGGTCGTAGCTCGAAACTTGCCGATCGGGATTTGTGCTGCCGTTTGTCGTGTGTATTGCAGGGAAATGATAAACACCGCGACTGCTAAGCGTTGAAGCCGTTTCGCTTCCCACTAAAAAGCCTTGTGGGAGGGAATCTATATAGGTTTCGTAGCACTGCGTGTGATAGTTGAAGCCCGGTATGTCGAGCGGTTTGAAATATCCGCTGCGTGTCGCCCCCTCCACGTCATCCACTCCCGCCGTAACGGGACGTGTGGGGTCGAGCCTGTGAAGCAGGTCAACAAGCCGGCGGCACGCTTCCGCGCCCTCCTTAGTCTTTTGGTCGGGTATCTCGTTGCCGATGCTCCACATCACGATTGAGGGATGGTTTCTGTGGTTATAATATTCGTTCGTCAAATCTTTTTCCGCCCACTCGTTGAAAAAGCGGCTGTAGGCGTTGGCTGTTTTTCCCGTCATCCAGCTGTCGAACGATTCCGCCATTACCAGCATTCCCAAGGAGTCGCAAAGGTCCATCATCATAGCCGACGGCATATTGTGGGAGGTGCGTATGGCGTCGCAGCCCATATCCTTCATTATTTTTATCTGACGTGCTATCGCCGCCTCGTTCACTGCCGCGCCAAGCGGCCCAAGGTCGTGGTGCAGACACACACCTTTGAATTTCCGTGTCTTTCCATTGAGTTGGAAACCCTTTTCCTTAGTGAAGGAAATGCTTCTTATTCCGAAGCGCGTCAGGTTTTCGTCAACCGTTTTGCCGTTCTTTATAAGACGTGTGCGGAGTGTGTAAAGATTTGGCGTTTCGGGCGACCACAACGTAGGGCTGCCAATTTTCAGGCTTGCTTTCAGCTTTCCGCCGGCGAAATCTCCTTTTGCGTCCGCCACTTCCTTTCCGTCCCGCGACAGTACTGAAATTTCGGCTTTCAGCCCCTCGGAACTTCCGTCTCGCAAAGCCACATCAACGTTGACGGTCGCCGATTTTTCTGAAACCTCCGGCGTTGTTACCCAAACGCCCCACGTGTCGATTGCATCGTTACCCGAAAGAATCAGCTTTACGGGGCGATAAATTCCTCCGCCAGGATACCAACGGCTACTCAAGCCGGGATTGTTCAACTTTACCACAAGCGAGTTCTCGCCGCCTTTCAAAAACGGCGTGGCATCGATGCGGAAAGCATTATATCCGTTCGCCCACTTCCCGGCAAGCTTTCCGTTTACATACACTTCCGGCTCCGCCATTGCGCCGTCAAAGAGCAATTCGGCATGAGCGTAAGGGCGGGGAACTTTGAACTTGGTGCGGTATTCCCCTTTCCCAGTCCAGGGCAAAGCCCCCGTGTTGCCGGTGGATTCATGCACCACTTTCTTGCCGTCAACAACGCTCTCGCTTCTCCACACATCGTTATTTTTGTCAAACTTTCCCGATATGGCCCAGTCGTGAGGCAATGTTACGGCGCGGAACGGCGCACCGTCTTTTGAGAAAGTCCAGCCGTCGCGCATGGTGATGGTCTTATGGATTTGCGCCTGTGCCATTGCGGCGAAAGCCATTGCGCAGAGCATTGCCGCCAAAAGCCGATTTTTCTTTTCCATAACAAAAAACTTATTGCTGTTGCGCCTCTTCGGCGGGGATTATTCGGAAAAGCTTGTCGCTCTTCCTTATCTTCACGTCCACAGGCAGGGAAACGTGCCAGCCTTTCTCCGCCGTCTCCACCGGGTTCATGTCATAGCGTATCTCGGAAGCGTTGAAATAAACCGCACCTGTGGTTGGTCCGGTAACAAGCAGCTTGTCGCCCTTGTGAATTTCGGTTGCCTCAATCACAAACTCGCCCACTCCGAGGTTGGAATAGTATTTCACGCCCTTGCCGGCATAAACTTTCCGCTCCGTGGCAAGACTTCCGTATTTCTCGTTCCATTCCCCGAGCCGCTGCCCCAAATAATAGCCGTCCCAAAAGCCACGGTTGAACACCGTTGCCAAACGTTCGTCCCATTCGTCCTTTTTCTTTTCGGTGAAAGTGCCGTCAACAATAGCCTGCAAAGCCTCCTTGTAGCATTTCACCACCGTAAGCACGTATTCCGGACCGCGTGCACGCCCCTCAATCTTGAACACCCTTACACCGGCATCCACCATACGGTCGAGAAAGCGTATTGTCTTCAAGTCCTTGGGCGACATTATATATTTATTGTCTATATCCAATTCCGTGCCTGTTTCGCGGTCGCGCACGGTATAGCCACGCCGACACACCTGAAGGCACTGCCCACGGTTTGCGCTGTGGTTTAGGTTGTCGAGGCTCATGTAGCATTTTCCGCTGACCGCCATGCACAGTGCGCCGTGGCAGAACATTTCTATCCTCACCCGCTCTCCTTTCGGCCCGCATATATTCGCGTTTTGTATGTCCGAGTATATGCGCTTCACCTTGTCAAGACTCAGTTCCCTTGCAAGCACCGCCACATCGGCAAACTGCGAATAAAAGCGCAGGGCTTCAGTGTTGCTTATATTAAGTTGCGTGGAAAGGTGTACCTCCATGCCCTTTTCGCGGCAATACATTATGACGGCGATGTCGGAGGCTATAATCGCGCTTATCCCCGCTTCGCACGCGGCATCCACTATCTCGTGCATCTGCTGCATATCATCGTCATAAATTATCGTGTTCACCGTGAGGTAGCTTTTCACCCCACGTTCGCGGCACAGCGATGCAATTTCCCTAAGGTCGGAAATGTCGAAATGGTTGGCGGAGTGCGAACGCATATTCAGCGTGCCCACGCCAAAGTAAACCGAACCCGCGCCAGCCTGAAAAGCCGCGAATAGCGACTCACGCGAGCCTACAGGCGCCATTATTTCAAAATCTTCAATTTTCATCGTGCAATATTTCTTGAACAGGTTCTGCCGAAGCCGCAGTTTTCCTGTTGTACATCTTTATTAGCAATGCGGCAATCACGGCTGCCGCCACCGCTATCGCCACGGCATTCACCGTTCCGCCCACAAGCAGCGAGAACGTGGCGTTCTTCGAGGCGCACAGTGCCACGACCACGCAAAGCGAATTGTTCACCACATGGCAAACCACGGAGGGTATGATGCTTCCCGTGCGCACATACAGCCAGCCAAGCAAGATGCCTATCACGAAAGCCGCCGGAATCTGTGCCGGGTTGAAGTGCACCAAACCGAACACGAGCGCGGTTACAGGCACTGCCACAACCGCCCTCACCTTGCTCTCGAGCAGCGAACCGAGGAATGCGCGGCGGAACACCAGTTCCTCGACCACAGGTCCAACCACCGCCACGCAGAATATGCCGAGCGGATTGTGCATCAGCGAATCCATGCTCCCGCCAAGGCTGTCGCTCAGGTCAAGAAGCTCCTCAACATAGCTCATCGGCACAAGAGCCAGGACAAGTATCACCACCGCCAGCGGCAGAAACGTATTGCGGCGCACAAGTCCCGCTTTGGGCGACAGCAGCCGCCAGCTGTAGAGTGCGCCTATTGTCAGCGCATAGATGGCGAGCATCATCCCCGAAAGCACGTAAGGGTTGGTAATCTGCCCCGAAACCTTGTCAACCCTGCCAAAGCTCATGCCATACGCGCCAAGGATATACGTGGTTACGATTGGCACAACAACCTGCATTATAATGAATACAAGAACAACGAGAACCGCCTTTTTCATGTTCAGAACCTAATTGTTTTGATGTTAAAATGTAATTTGTATGCAAAGATAGCGAAAAAATACAGCCGAAAGCTTTGCCTGTTAAAGGGAAATTCTTACTTTTGCACCGCGTTTGCGTAACCGCACAGCGCGAATGGCGGGATAGCTCAGCTGGTTAGAGCGCATGATTCATAATCATGAGGTCCCCAGTTCAATCCTGGGTCCCGCTACTTGAACAACAAGGCACAGATGATTTCCACCTGTGCCTTGTTGTTTTTGTTCCTTATATCTTATGGCAGCAGGAAAGTTGCGAAACTACGAAACTGTTTTGATTTTTACATTAAGCCGGTCTTTATCATAGCTTTGCGTCACGGTTTACGCGATGGCATACAGAGCAAACGCCGCATTAGCGACATTCATACAAACAACAATTAACCAATTGTTTGTACCCCGTAGGGGCGTATGGCATACGCCCGAAGTGCGCCGATTATACAATGTTGCGGTGGCGGTTTGCGACGCGGTTTACGCGATGGTGTACAGGGCGTATGCCATACGCCCCTACAATTTCCGCAAAATCATAATTGCCCGTATTTTTCCAAACATCCCGAAAACTACATCGGACATAGGAAAAACTACGTCCTATGTAGAAAAAATTATGTCTGATATAATTTAAACTACATCA
>CAVCON010000127.1:0-6803 GCA_963603805.1 Oscillospiraceae bacterium | reverse complement strand
AATTATGTCTGATATAATTCAAACTACATCAGACCTTTTTTTCGCCGTTGCAAACGCCTGAAAAACAAAACGTTACAACGCGCATCTTTTATGCCGTTATTTTTCTGTAAACCAGCACCTTACGCGATTTTTCCGATATTTGCCGTTTCGCGGGTGATTTGGCTGCGGACAATGCTCATTTCTTTTCAAGCCCGGCAAGGTTGTCGTAGCTTTTTTGCAGCATTGCCTTGGCAAAGTTCAAGCGGCGCGGCGACGGCGAAGGCGTGTCGGTAAGCGTGCGCTTGGACGTGAGGTCGTAAACAGTCGCGCCGGTGGAGTCGATGAACGATATGCCGTTGTCGAAAGCGTGGTATGCCGAGGGGTACTTGTATGTGGCGGACAAAACATCCCGCGAGAACACAAAGTCTCCGTGCCCCATGCCGAGCTGCCCGAGCAATGTGGCGGCAAGGTCGCTTTGGCTGCACAGCCTGTCTATGCGACGCGGCGTTTTCACCGCCCCGCCAAGCCACAGCATGGGTATGTGGTAACGCCTTGTGGAGGCTTCGGTGAGGCCGTCTGGATAGGCGATGCCGTGGTCGGGGAGTATTATCACAAGAAGGTTCTTCCATTGCGGGGTGCGCCTTATCTGCCTTATGAACCTGCCTATGCAGTCGTCGAGATAGGCCATGGCGTTTGCCTTTTTGTCGCCCTTAATCCTGTCGTAAGGCACTCCCCACGGCTCGTGTGAGGCAAGCGTGAGGAATGTCGTATGCCACGAACCCGCTTTTTCGGGACTTTTACGAAGCACATCGTAAAGATAGTTGAACGTAATGCTGTCGGTAACGCCCCAGCCGTGGGTGAGCCTTTGCGCAGCGGTGAACTCGGTGTCGCCAATCACATTGGTGTAGCCAGTGGAGCGCAGATAGCTCTGCATATTCGTGAAATTGATGTCGCCACCGTAAAGAAAGGTGGTTGAGTAGCCGTTCCTTTGCAGTGAGCTGCCTATTGAGGGCAGGTTGCGGCTTGCCGCCGGAAGTTTCATGACCGATGCCTTGGGAAAAGCGGGATAGCCGCTGAGGATGGAAAGCACACCACGGTCGGTGCGGTAGGAATTGGCGTAGAAATTGGTGAAGAATACGCCTTCCTTTGTCAGAGCGTCGAAATTCGGGGTAATATTGCCGGGATTTCCCATTGCCCCCACGAACGTGCCGCCAAAGCTCTCGGCGATTATTATCAGGATGTTCGGGCGGCGTGTGGTGATGAGAGTGTCGTTCCCGACGCTTTCACGCGAAAACTGCAATCCTGAATAAACGCTATCGCATTGCTGGGCTGGAAAAAAGCGTCCCATCTTGGAGAAGTCCTGCGACTTTTTCATTGAAGAGAAGAGGCTGAACACCGGGTTGACCGCCGAATGGTTCAGAAACTGGTTCTGGCTGTAATAAACCATGCCCACGTTCGCCGTGGAGCGTCCTATGCCGCCACGTATGCCGAGGAAAACAAACCCGCCAAGCAAAACGGTGAGAATTGTGGTCTTTATGCGGCTGCTTTTCTCCGGGAAGTCGAATTTGTGGGGCGTTACCCTGCGCAAAAATAAAAAGAACAGTGCCGAAAACGCAAGCACCGCCAGTATTCCCACGGCAAGATAGCCGAAACTGACGCTGCTTGTTACGCTTGCAGGGGAGGAAAGGTAGTTGAATATGGTTGCGTCAATCTTGTAGTCCCAAAACGAATAAAGACTTGTGTCGCCGGCAAGGACAAGAGTGCACACAAGCGACACGACGGCATAGTATGAGCAAAGCACAATGCGCAACGCCGGAACTTTGAGCCACACGTTCAGAAGCATAAGCAAAAGCACCGGCGAAATGATGTAGCACGCCGTTGCGGTGTCGAGCAGCAAGCCGTGGGCAATTACCGACAGGCAGTCTGAAAAGCCACATCCGCGAGCGGCAAAGCCGTTGAAGATCATGAAAACAAGTTTCCACAAAATGAAATACGCCATCACCGCAATGAACAGGCGCAGTAAAAACGCAAAATGCTTCTTCATGACAATCTTTTTTGAGTTGCGCGTCAAAGCTGCTGCATATCGTTAAGGCGTTTGTAGTAACCGTTCTTCGCCAAAAGCTCGTCATGAGTGCCGCGCTCCACAATGCGCCCCTCATGAAGCACGCAAATCTCGTCGGAGTTCTTTATTGTGGAAAGCCTGTGGGCGATGGCGATTGTTGTGCGCGTCTTCATGAGCCTTTCGAGGGCTTCCTGAACAAGACGCTCGCTTTCGGTGTCGAGGGCGGAGGTTGCCTCGTCAAGAATAAGTATGTCCGGGTTTTTAAGAATGGCCCGCGCAATGCTCACGCGCTGCCTCTGTCCGCCCGAAAGGCGGCATCCACGGTCGCCAACCGTTGTCTGGTATCCGTTCTCGCTTTCCATGATGAAATCGTGGGCATTGGCGATTTTCGCCGCCTCGACAACCTCCTCCATCGTCGCGCTCTTAACGCCGAAGGCTATGTTGTTGAAGAACGTGTCGTTGAAAAGGATTGCCTCCTGGTTGACGTTGCCTATAATTCCCCGCAGGTCGGCTATCTTCAGGTCGCGAATGTCAGTGCCGTCGATAGTTATGCTTCCGCCCGAAACGTCGTGATAGCGCGGCAGAAGGTCAACAAGCGTTGACTTTCCCGAACCGCTCTGCCCCACGATGGCTATTGTCTGCCCACGCTTTATTTTCAGCGAAACCCCATGCAGCACCTCGCCGCCGTTCTTGTAGGCAAAATGCACGTCGTTGAACGAAATTTCGTCTTTAAGCCCTCCGACAGGTTTTGCATCCTCCGCCTCCACAATGGGGTTTGCGGCATTCAGGATTTTGTTCACACGCTCCACCGAAGCCATGCCTTTGGGAATGTTGTAGGACGCTTTCGCAAAATCCTTCAACGGCTGGATTATGCTGTAGAGTATCACCATGTAGAAAATGAACGTGGGCGCGTCGATTGGAGAATGCTTTGAGAATATAAGTGTGCCGCCATACCATAGCACAAGCACTATAAGCACCGTGCCGAGAAACTCGCTCACAGGGTGGGCCGAAGCCTGGCGCACGGCAACTTTGGTGGCGGCGTGGCGGTAGTTGTTGGTGCAGCTGTCAAAACGCTCGTTCATCTTCCTCTCCGCCGTGAAAGCCTTGATAATCCTCATTCCGCCCAGCGTCTCCTCAAGCTGCGCCATTGTCTCGCTCCATTTGTTTTGGGCGTAAAGCGACTTGGCCTTGAGCTTGCGCCCTATCCTGCCCATTGCCCAGCCCATAACCGGGAGCACGATTATCGTAAACAAAGTGAGCTGCCAGCTTGTGTAAATCAGAACCGAAAAATAGCACACAAGGAGTATAGGATTTTTTATCAGCATCTCCAAAGAGCCGGTTACAGAGTTCTCTATTTCGTTTACGTCGCCGCTCATGCGGGCTATAATGTCGCCCTTGCGCTCGTCAGAGAAGAACGAGAGCGGAAGGGAGAGTATCTTGTGGTAAACCTTTATCCTTATGTCCCTGACAATGCCTGTGCGCATAGGCACCATGATTGCCGCCGAGGCGAAATAGCTTCCCGTCTTGAGGAAAGTGGCGGTTACAAGAAAAAGCCCTATCATCAAAAGCGTTGTCGAAGCCCCATATTGCTGTATAAGCTGTGTGGTGTAATAATAAAAGTTGTTTACCAGAATGTTCTTCAGGCTTTCGCCGGCGGTGTCCCACGGAATGAAATGATACTGCGTCTTCTCTATTCCAAAAAGCATCTGGAGCATCGGGATTATCGACATGAACGAAAACACGTTCAGTATTGCCGAAAGCAGGTTGAACAGCAGCGAGCCTATAAGGTATTTCTTGTAGGGCAGCACATAGTTGGCAAGAACTTTAAGAAACTCTTTCATTTTCTCGTGAGGTGGATTACGCTTTTGTTGTTAGTGTTTCCGTCCGAAATCGGCAGGTATCTCCCCCCATTCCGACGTTTCCCATTTTATGATTTTTGTAGTGTAGCTGTTGTTTTTAAGCCATTGCTCTGCGCGGTATATAAGCCTGAACAACTCTTCGGTTCTGGCGTTGCGCTCAAGTTTGGTGCGGCATTGCTTCTTCTTCACCCAAAGGATTGCGTTTCGGCTGTCGGAGTAAACCGGCATATCCAGGCCCTTCCGCTTTAGGAGGGCGAGCGCGTGGACTATGGCAAGAAACTCGCCTATGTTGTTCGTGCCCCAAACAGGACCGAAATGGAAAACCTCGCGGCGGTTTTGCAAAAACACCCCGCGATATTCCATTTTCCCTGGATTGCCCGAACACGCCGCGTCAACGGCGAGCGCACGCCCCCCGATGCCCTGCGGAAGCGGAGGCACTGTTTGGGAAGCATACTGCCTGACTTCCTCGCTACGTTCGGAAGGAACTCCGAGCATGAACTCTCGGCGTGCCTCGTCCTCGCTGGCAAACGACTTGAAACGCGCCCCGTCAAAATGCTCCGTCTCGCGCTTGCAGTCCTCCCAGGAAGTGTATATCCCGGGGTTATGACCAGACCAGACAACGTAGAATTTCTGCTTTTTGGAGGGCATTTCGAATTATCGTTACCGTTTCATTTCCTTGCCAGAAACCGAAATCCCAAAAGTGCAGCCTCCGCATTTTCCGCCAGAGACCGCACTTTTTGTTTTAGATTTATCACATTCTTTCGGGCATCTCGATGCCGAGAAGCTTCATGCCCTCGCTTATCACCTTCGCCACATTTGCCGAAAGCACAAGGCGCAGATGTTTCACTGCGGCGTTATCCTCGCGCAATATGGAGTAGTCGTGATAGAACTGGTTGTAAGCCTTGACAAGCTCGTAGCAGTAGTTGGCAATTCCACTCGGGTTCATGTTCTCGCCAGCCTCCCTCACAGTTGCATCGAAATCGGCGAGAGTCTGTATCAGCACGCCCTCCTTTTCGTTCACGGGAGTCCCGGCAGCCACAGGGCCTGTAATCTTCAGACCATCGCCAGCAGCCTTGCGCAGCACGGAGCGTATGCGGGCGTAGGTGTATTGTATGAACGGGCCGGTGTTTCCGTTGAAGTCGATGCTCTCCTCGGGGTTGAACAAAATGTTCTTGCGTGCGTCAACCTTGAGAAGGAAATATTTCAGCGCACCAAGCCCCACAATCCTTGCGGTCTCGTTCTTCTCCTCCTCGGGCACATCCTTGAACTTTCCCAGTTCCTCACTCGTGCGGCGCGCCGTCATCACCATTTCCTCCACAAGCTCGTCAGCGTCAACCACAGTCCCCTCGCGGCTCTTCATCTTGCCGTTGGGCAGGTTGACCATGCCGTATGAGAAATGCACGAGGCTCTTTCCCCATTCAAAGCCAAGGCGGTCGAGAAGAATTGAAAGCACCTTGAAATGGTAGTCCTGCTCGTTGCCCACAACATAAATCATCTTGTTTATGGGGAAATCCTGATAGCGCAGTTTCGCGGTGCCTATGTCCTGGGTCATGTAAACCGAAGTGCCGTCACTGCGTATGAGCAGCTTCTCGTCAAGACCGTCCTTCGTGAGGTCGGCCCACACGCTGCCGTCGTCCTTGCGGAAGAAAAGCCCCTTTTCCAGCCCCTGGTTCACAAGCTCCTTGCCCACGAGATAAGTGTCGCTCTCGTAGTATATCTTGTCAAAGCTCACGCCGAGAGCCTTGTAAGTCTCGTTAAAGCCGGCGTAAACCCATTCGTTCATCTTTCTCCAAAGTGCGCGCACGTCCTTGTCGCCCTGCTCCCATTTCACGAGCATTTCGTGGGCCTCCTTAATGAGCGGCGCCTCGCGTTCGGCCTTTTCCTTAGCCTCTTCCTCGCCCATTCCCTCGGAAACGAACTTCTTGGAAAGCTCGGCAACCTCCTCGCGGTAGTGCTTGTCAAACAGCACATAATAGTCGCCTATGAGGTGGTCGCCCTTCTTGCCCGAACTTTGCGGTGTCTCGCCGTTGCCCCACTTGAGCCATGCCAGCATGGACTTGCAGATGTGAATGCCGCGATCGTTCACAATGTTGGTCTTCACCACCCTTTTGCCGCAAGCCTCCTCAATGTTTGCCACAGCCCAGCCAAGAAGATTGTTCCTCACGTGCCCAAGGTGGAGCGGCTTGTTGGTGTTGGGCGAGGAATACTCTATCATCCACAGCGGGGCGTCCTTTCCGGGCTTGTGTATGCCATAGTTCTCGTCCCCGTCGATGGTGTTGAGCAAATCGGTCCAGCTGTCAGCTGAAACGCTAAGGTTCAGAAAACCCTTCACAACGTTATACTTGTCCACCGCGTCGCAAGTGTTCAGCAGGTATTCGCCAATCTCGGCCGCCGTGTCCTCAGGCTTCTTCTTCGACACCCTCAAAAGCGGGAACACAACGAGTGTGAGCGAACCCTCAAACTCGCGCTTTGTCTTCTGAAGCTGAATCATTCCCTCCTTAGGCTCAACGCCGTAAAGCGCCCTCACCGCCTCCGCTGCCGCAGACGCTATATTTTGCTCAATTTTCATATCCTTATATACTTATATTTCCACACATTACGTAACAATCTGCAAAATTAAGCATTTTAGCCCGATAACCGCCGCTTTTCAGCGCACAACATTGCGCGTCCCCGCCAAACTATATGAACCTTTCGGGAATGTCCCCCATCTGCCTCAGCCACGACAAAAGCCCGTTTTCAGAAAAACAGCTTAAACCATTGATAACCATATTATTACCTCTGTTTTGAAGTGCTTACGTAAGACGTTGTTTTTCAGACGTTTGCAACGGCGAAAAAAAGGTCTGATGTAGAAGCTGTTTTGAAATGGCTCGGTTGTAATTTAGTATGCCAATCAGTTGGTCAGC
>CAVCON010000126.1:0-6875 GCA_963603805.1 Oscillospiraceae bacterium | reverse complement strand
GAAACCTGATCCACAGGGAAACCCTTTTGGTCCATCAAACTGTCAACAAACGCCTGAACAGCCTCATTCGTCGGGGCAAAACAAGTATAGTTACCTCTTGTGGCAAGCAGTTCCATTACTGTGGATTTGGTCTTTTTGCTCAATCTTGTGCGTTTGGCCAAACCTATGTAATCAGAAAAACGATCGCTGTTGTTTGTCAAGAAAGACGACACCATTTCACCTTTAAATACATAAAGGTTCGATTCGTCCACAGAATCGCTACAGCTTGCAAAAGCAAAAAAGAATGCCCCAACCGCCGTAACGGTCTTTAGCATATCAACAAATTTCATGTCTATTTATTTAAGTATTTATTTTCCTAATTGCAAAATTACATAGTTTATTGCAAACAAAAACCATTCTCCCTTGATTATTTTGCGCTATTCCATGTCATTATCGCATCGTCTGCATTTCTCCGTTTGTTCTGCATCCATTTTTCATTTCACAACAAAGCTCAATGTATCCCCATACGAAACACCCATGCCATTTTTTGCGTAGGCCACACAGAAATAATACCCTTCTTCAAGGCTGTCAACCTTTGCCGTGAACGTTCTGGCAGTATCAGTCTTAAATTGCATAGAGTTCTCCCCTGCCACCCCATAAACGAAACCACATTCACGCAAGGCAGAGTTATGGCTTTCCTCCACCATGCCGTTCATTGTGCAGGCGTATCCATTCACAACCGCACTTATTGTGCGAACTACAGGAACGCGAGGCATTTCATCGCTGCGATCTTCTCCGCTGCAAGAACTTAGCACGCAAATGCCAGCGACAAACATTCCGATGCAAAACCTAAAACGAATCATGTTCTGCTGTTTTTATTTTCTGACCCGCAAAGCCCTTGCATTTTGCTCTACCTGCAATTCATGCTCCTCCACGAAGTCCCTCCCGTTTATTATCGCCATGTTTTTACGCGCTATACTAACATATTCCTTTACGTATGGGTTGTTCAGGAATTTCTTTGGCGCGCTATCTATTATCTTCTTTATTTGCGGAGTTATTATCGGGTAACGGTATTGGTTGCAAACGCGGCTGAACACCTCCGGACCAAGCACATTATTATAATTGCTCTGTATGAAATCAACGACAAGGCTGTCGCATGACTGTGCAAGCTTGTCCGCCCTTTCGCGGCAGAGCCTCTCCGCCTCAAACGGCACCACCCCTCTCATCATTAGCCTTGCCTCGTCCAAGGAAGTGTTTCCCAATTCGCTGTCAAGCCGGGATTTCATTTCAATAAATCTGTACAGCCTTTCGTTAAGCGAACCGCCCGACACTTTTTGGTCCAACAGGTTTATGTCCACGCTTATCTTGCCGTTTTCAATAACCACCGGCATCACACTTACATTGTCCAAGTAAAGTTCCGCCATGCAAGTAGAGTCAACCTTGCCGTCGAAAACGAACTTGCCGTGTATCACTTCGCAAGAGTCTATATTCTTCACCCCTTGCAGAGTGCGGTTTTTCAAATACAGTGTCTTGCCGTCAAGCATGGGCAAGGACGTGTTGCCTACGATGGAATACTGTTCCAGACATGAAGTCGCCGACAGCATCACACCCAACAGGCAAAACGCCTTCGCTATTTCCAAAACTTTTATATGTGGCATACAAACCTTATATAATTGAAAACACATCGCAAAAATAATAACGAAATCATTAGAAACAGATTTTGAGACACGCACACACACGTTTTTTATGTATTTTTATCACAACACGGCTGTTTTGTAAACAAATCATATTCGTTTTTTCTCTTGTATAACTATTTTTAGCCCTTCCACCACGCCCTTTCGCACAACTCCCAATGCAAGAAAGTGGTCATAAACGCCCTTATCTTCCAGTGAAAATCGCTACTTTTGCGCAAAATAAAGCATCTGACAAATGGCAAAAGAACTATCAGGACTTACAAAACGCAGCGAAAACTACTCTGCGTGGTATAACGAACTTGTTGTCAAGGCCGGCCTTGCGGAACAATCCGATGTGAGGGGCTGCATGGTGATAAAACCCTATGGCTACGCCATCTGGGAGAAGATACAGCGAGCATTGGATGACGAATTCAAGAAGACCGGCGTGCAAAACGCATATTTTCCCTTGCTGATACCTAAATCGTTTCTGTCGAAAGAGGCGGAACACGTGGAAGGTTTCGCCAAAGAATGCGCGGTTGTAACCCATTACCGCCTAAAGACAAACGAGGAGCATAACGGTGTTGTCGTTGACCCTGCGGCAAAGCTTGAGGAAGAACTCATTATACGCCCCACATCGGAAACCATTATATGGAACACATTCCGCAACTGGATTCATTCATACAGAGACCTGCCCCTGTTAGTGAACCAATGGTGCAATGTGATGCGCTGGGAGATGCGCACACGACTGTTCCTGCGCACAAGCGAGTTCCTTTGGCAGGAGGGACACACGGCACACGCTACACGCGAAGAGGCAGAGGAACGTGCAAAACTTATGCTTAAAGTATATGCTGACTTTGCCGAAAGCAAAATGGCAGTCCCCGTTGTACAGGGCGTGAAGAGCGAAACCGAAAGATTTGCCGGCGCACTCGACACATATACAATAGAAGCCATGATGCAGGACGGCAAAGCCCTGCAAAGCGGCACGTCCCATTTCCTTGGACAGAATTTCGGGAAAGCCTTCAATGTGCAATTCCTTGACAAGGACAACAAGCCGCAATACGCATGGGCCACTTCGTGGGGAGCATCTACAAGGCTCATGGGCGCACTTATCATGACCCACTCCGATGACAACGGACTTGTTTTGCCGCCGGAATTCGCGCCGATACAAGTTGTAATCGTCCCAATTTTCAAAAACGGCGAACAGGAAATGTTCGACAAGACCCTCGCTCCCCTGAAGGAGCGTCTGGAGAAACGCGGCATATCGGTAAAATACGACAACAGCGACAACAAACGTCCAGGGTTCAAATTTGCCGACTACGAGCTGCGCGGAGTTCCCGTGCGCCTTGTAATGGGAGGCAGAGACTTGGCTAACGGCACAATTGAACTGATGCGCCGCGACACACTCGAAAAAGAAACCGTACCGTTTGACGGCATAGAAGAAAGAGTGGCGGAACTTTTGGTCGAAATGCAGAAGAACATTTTCCTGAAAGCCAAGAAATATCGCGACGAACACATTTACACTTGCGACAACTACGAAGAGTTCAAGGAGCGAATTAAAAACGGTGGATTTTTCCTGTGTCCGTGGGACGGCACAGAAGAAACCGAGGCTAAAATCAAGGAGGAGACGCAAGCCACAATTCGTTGCATACCCTACGGCTACAGCCAGGAAAATCTCGGCAACGACATGGTGAGCGGCAAACCTGCCGTAAAACGTGCGCTAATAGCCAGAGCTTATTAACTATTTACACAAAAAGAACTATCTCCAAAGCGGTCTTGCCCGAAAACAAGACCGCTTTGTTTTATATCCGGGCATTTCGTAAAACAATGCGGGAATTATCCATTCCGAACAAGAATGCCGAAAACAACACGGCATTTCGCAAAAACTACATCAGACATAAATCAAACTACATCGGACGTAGAAAAAATTATATCAGACATCGTTTTTCACCCTTGCAACACCTTGTTATACAAAGGCTTATGCCATCACGTTAAATTCATTACAAACCATTGACTATCAACGAATAACGGAATTCACGCCTTTTACGGCTTTTCTCGAACTTTTGCATATCTTTCCAACTGCATTTAGTTGCCGCGCAATCCAGTTTTGCCATGTCGGCGATAATAATTAAATTTGCTTTTGCAATATATCCAAGCTGACGAATGCGTAAAAAATTCATCCATTTTCTATGGGGGCTGTTGGTTATCACAGTTTTATTTGCGGGGGTTGCTTTTTATGCAATTTCCGAAGGTTGGATTGGTTACGTGCCTGAACTGAAACAATTAGACCGCCCCATTGACAAATTCGCTTCGCAAGTGCTTACCTCCGACGGGCAATCTCTTGGGACATACGCACGCTCTGAAAACCGCATATTTGTTTCATACGACAAAATATCGCCTTATGTAACAAAAGCCTTGGTGGCCACGGAAGACATAAGGTTTTACGACCATTCGGGCATAGACTTCCGCTCGCTTATGCGTGCGGTTGTGAAACGCGGAATTTTTGGAAAGGAGAGTGCCGGTGGCGGTTCCACAATCACGCAGCAACTTGCAAAACAATTGTATTCGTCCACAGCGGGAAATTACATGAAACGCATAACCCAAAAACCGATAGAATGGGTTATTGCCGTGAAAATTGAACACTACTACACCAAAAACGAGATACTCACTCTCTATCTGAATTATTTTGACTTTCTGCACAATGCCGTGGGCATAAAAACTGCGGCAGAAACCTACTTTGGCAAACAGCCCAAAGACCTGTCGCTCACAGAGAGCGCGACACTTATAGGAATGTGCAAGAACCCTTCGTATTACAACCCTGTAAGGGAGCCGGAACGCTGCAAAGAGCGCAGGAATGTTGTTCTCAAGCAAATGGTCAAAGCCGGATATATAACGCAGAGCGAGTACGAGGAGAACGCCGCCAAGCCTATCGGCTTGAATTTCCACAGAACAGACCACAAGGACGGACTGGCAACATATCTCCGCGAGTTTTTGCGCCAAAGGCTTATGGCAAAACGCCCCGACAAGAGCAATTACGCCTCATGGCAAAAGCAACAATACTACGACGATTCCTTAGCTTGGGAGAAAGATCCGCTTTATGGCTGGTGCAACAAGCACACAAAGAAAGATGGTTCCAACTACAACATATACACCGACGGGCTGAAAATCCACACCACAATAGACTCGCGTATGCAAAAATACGCCGAAGAGGCCATGCGCGGACACGTGGAAGGTTATTTGCAGCCTATTTTCAACCGCGAAAAGAAACACTCCCCCACTGCCCCATTCTCAAACGCGCTAACCTCCGCACAGGTAAAGGCAATTATAGACAAATCCATAAAACAAAGCGACCGCTACCGTTCGATGAAAAACGACGGTTATTCCGAAAAGGAAATCAAGGAAGCTTTCAGCAAACCCGTGCAAATGACAGTATTCACCCCTCATGGAGAGGTTGACACCATAATGTCCCCATACGATTCCATAAGGTATTACAAGTCATTCCTGCGTTCCGGCTTTATGGTCATAGATCCTCACAATGGGAACGTAAAAGCATACGTTGGCGGACTGAACTACTCCCACTTCCAATATGATATGTGTACGGCGGGACGAAGGCAAGTCGGCTCCACCATCAAGCCTTTCCTGTATTCCTTGGCAATGGAAAACGGCTGGAAGCCGTGTGATGTCGTAATGAATACGCGGCGCACGTACCAAGTTGGCGACAAAACATGGTCGCCCGACAATGCCAACCACTCAAGATACGGACAGCTCGTAACGCTTAAATGGGGGTTGTCGCAGTCGAACAACTGGATTTCCGCCTATCTTATGAGCAGGTTAAGCCCTGCCGCATTCGTGGAATTAATCCACACGTTCGGAGTTACAAACCAAGATATATACCCATCGCTTGCCTTGTGTTTGGGACCGTGTGAGATTTCCGTAAGCGAACTTACAAGTGCATACACGGCGTTTGTAAACAAGGGAATCAGGGTTTCGCCCTTGTTTGTCAGCAAAATTGAAGACAACGAAGGAAACGTTGTAGGGGAATTTTACCCTCAGATGAACGAAGTTATCAGCGAGGAAAGTTCACTGCGTATGCTCGAAATGCTCCAAGGCGTTATTGACCACGGCACAGGCGGACGTTTGAGATACAAATACCATTTCGAAGCCCCAATGGCAGGAAAAACAGGAACGACTAACCGGCACTCTGACGGTTGGTTTGTGGGAATAACTCCCAGACTTGTCGGTGCCTGCTGGGTGGGGGGCGAAAACCGCGACATACATTTCGACAACATGACGTACGGTCAGGGAGCGTCAATGGCATTGCCTATATGGGCTTATTTCATGAAAAAAGTGTACCGCGACAAGAGTCTCGGATACACGGAGCAAGAGCAATTTGACTATCCCTCAAATTACAGCCTGTGCGGACAAACAGCCAACGACAGTCTGCAACTTTCTGCAAACGGCATAGACCGCACCTTTGAATAAAATCCATACTTGACATGAACAAAACAAATTGTGTAGCTATAATACCTGCGAGATTTGCCTCCAGCCGCTTTCCGGGAAAGCCTTTGGCGGTATTGGCGGGAAAATCAATAATAGAACACGTTTACCAAAGGGTCTCCGAAGTGGTGGACGATGTATATGTTGCGGTTGACGACCAAAGGATTTTTGACTGCGTGGGAAATTTCGGGGGCAAAGCCATTATGACTTCACCCAACCACAAAAGCGGTACAGACCGCGTGGCAGAGGCGTACAAAAATATCGGCAGACATTTTGACGTGGTTATAAACGTGCAAGGAGACGAACCGTTTATACACAAAGAGCAAATAGAGGCGTTAATAGCGTGCTTTGACAAAAAAGACACCGACATAGCCACTATCGTGAAACCTTTCTCTGCAAGTGACGGCATGGACGCTCTTTTGAACCCCAACACGCCTAAAGTTGCCATTGCAAAAGATATGAAAGCCCTTTATTTCAGCCGCTCGGTAATCCCATACATTCGAGGGGTGGAAAAAGCGGATTGGCTTTCCTCGCACACGTTCTACAAGCACATAGGGATATACGGATTCCGTTCTGATGTTTTGATGGAAATAACAAAACTTCCGCAAGGCACACTTGAAAAGGCAGAATCCTTAGAGCAGTTGCGTTGGCTTGAAAACGGGTACAGCATACGCGTAGCCATAAACAATTTTGAGACCGTAGGCATCGACACTCCAGAAGACTTAAAAA
>CAVCON010000125.1:0-6885 GCA_963603805.1 Oscillospiraceae bacterium | reverse complement strand
TAATCTTCATAAAGTGCAATATACTTGTAATCACCTGCTTTTATTCCTGCGTTTGTAAGCCGTTCCAATGGTTCGCCGATAAATTTCAAGAGCTCATATATTGTCATTCAGCAGTTTATTTGTACCTTTGCAACTCCTACCTCATACAGTTACACCCAAAGGGAAGACGAAGGCTTTTTGCCCCCGGCTGCTCCCTTTGGGTGTTTCTGTTTGTATGAGGTAGGATTCTGCAAACAAGCCGGGGGCTTTTTATTGCCTCCGCTTGTGAATGAGGTTAGAGTCTTGTTATCATCATATCATTAAATTTCGCTTGGTAGTTAAGTGTATTAGTCCGCACCTGTCTGTCTGCCCCGTAAAGTGGCGCAGCTTCGCCGAACTCGCAGACCAGCCAGTTGCACAGTTCCGTTATCTGGGATTTGTCAGAAGTGAAATAAATATACTTCGTGCCCTTTGTTAGCTTCAACACGTCCAGATAATCGGTAAGCCTCCAGTAATTCTCATATTGTCCGACTTCGGTAGTAAGATACGGCGGATCCAGCACAAACAGCGCACGGCTGTTGTCCTTGTGCATGGCAAATAGTTGTCGATAATCCATGTGAACCACTTCCAAGCCGTCAAGATACCCTGTACAGTCATAACCGCCAGGCTTCACACGGTTATACATCGTGTGCTTGTGCAGTTCGTCCAGGGTCTTGACCCATTTGCCACTGAAAAGCACCGACCGCCCAATGGTCATTATGTCCACATAGCCGGCCGCTTCATACTTTTCAACAATAGCCAGAACATCGGCTCGCTGATCGTCGCTTAACCGGGCATTTGGCTGAACACCTTTTAACCGCTCTTTAATCAGCATTAAAATTTCATTCGTCTGCTCGATATGGGCGTTGTAAACGACACGGCAACCCGGCAATACCGTTCTGGCGGTATGGCTCAGCAGACCGCTGCCACCGAACAAATCGACCACCGTGTCGATTTTTCCCTCCACTGTTCCAAGCGTTTCTGCAAACGCCCGGACAAAATACCGCTTTTGTCCCATAAACGGAAGCGGCGCACTCTTATAAATCCTGCTCATTCAGCATAATTACCTCGTATTTTGTTTGTTGTATAGAAAAGAAGTCGTATCTTTGCACTACCTGTTAGAACTCCAGTAAAAGTCCGTTTGTAGCCCGATATGCACCGTTTAGAATTTTCGTTAAAAAACCTGTTTGTTAGCTTCGGCGACGTTCGGTTCCCCGCAACCGTAGGGAATTGAGAAATGCTTACCAATTTCCCCGCAGCCTTTCTTTGAAAGACACTAAGGGAATAGCAAGATTTAACCCCGTCCCTTTGCTTCCTGTTTAATCCCGTGAAGCGAAACTGCTTCCAAAAAGTGTTAAACAGACCGGGTAGCAATAATGTGTTATTACTACTTTGACGTGCGTACATTGTGTTTCGACCGCAGGGACTTAAAAGTGAGGTTTTCCGCCCCACTTTTTTTATGCCCTTACGCCTGATTATTCAACGGAGAAAGTTCTGCGGAACACATAGTTTACAGTGTTTTTCACCTTGACTTTCTGCTGTCTTATCCTGTATTTCATACACACTATTTCACCGCCGCTGTCCTTGCCGCCGACAGCATTAAGACGCGCTATCTGCAAGCCGATAGGCGCATATCCGGAATGCTGCATACCCTTTTTGTGGGGCGCATTTTTCAGCACTATTTTCTTGCGGACACCCTGAATACGGAAAGAGCCGTCAGAAGCGACATAGAACAACGAAGCGCACAAGCCCGGCAGTTCCTTGCCGATTAGATTGCCGTCCGTCGCTTTGTCCGACACGGCTATACATTTAGGCACATACCATTTGCCGGGCGTTCCCTTGCTTAACCGTATGCCCTTGAAATGCACATACTGCGTTTTGGCGGCTCTCTTCTTACGGATGCCCCTGTTCTTGCCATACGCCTTAACGCCGCCTGTGGCACGCCATGCACTGCGCTTCTTTTTACGCAACAGCACGAGGTCGCAGTCCGTTCCAATGGCACCGTGCCGCACATACACTGTGGTACCGACGATTTTAACGTCCAGGTGCATTGCCGTTTCTGTCTGGTGTTCCCATGCGCCCCAAGTGGCACGGTCGCCTGTACGGACATAACGCGCATTGTTGCCCTGTATCAGTTCCTGCCTTACATTCTTGTTTCCCTGCTCGGTTATTACAAGCGTGTAATCAGTCGCCCCGAAAAGGGCTACACTGTCCGAGCAGGACAACACGCAGGCTGTGCGAAGGCTGTTTATCTGCTCCTTGGTTACACCTTTCAGCGGTTTACTCGTGAGTTTCTGCGCCAAAGTGTCCTTGAGGTAATCAAGAACGGTTACAGGCAGGTTCTTAATCTGCTCCGCCAAAACGGTGTTGCTTGGGAACGCGCCAAGTGTCTTGCCGGACACATTGGCAAAAGTGTTGATGTCGTAACTTTCAGCCCCCTTGGTCGTCGTGAACTGCGCCCTGCGGTATGTGCGTGCTTCCAGATACTTCTCATCGTCCGCCTTGATGTCCTCCTTTTCGGTTATCACCGTTACATATTTCACTGACTGGGAAAATGCCGGCTTCTGCATCAGTTCCAGAACCTCAGGGGCACCGTTCTTCTGGGTAATGACAACTACACCGCCGGTATCGGTCTGCAAGATGTAATTTTTGCCACCTATGCCGGCCAGACATTCAAGCAGCTTTATTTGTGATTGGATAAAGTCCAGCGTTTCGGTTGAAAGCGGATATTTGCCGACGCCACCGGTGGCCGTGGTCGTACTTGTATAACTTGCGGTATTCATTATTTTGTTGCAGTTAGTTTGTTAAACACATTCGGGGACCAGGTCGTTACCACCTCCAAACCCTGCTTGGCTGAATACAGGCTGTTGGTCTTGATGTAGTGAGCACGCTTGGTCACGAGTTTATATCTGTCCACCATTGCCTTTATTTCTTCCAGACGTGCCCAGTAGGTGTCCGGAACAAATACCACAAAATCATTTTGAGCAGCGTTAAGCATCTGCTCACTGTATAACACCGGCACCCCCTTTCCCTCCTCGGTAGCTGCCAGTGTGATGTTTTCCCCTGCTTCGGTAACGGCATACAACCAGTCGCCCTCACGCTTGATGTTTCCGATTTTGAAGCCGGAACCGAAACAGTAATTTAACACGCCACGAAGATAACAGACTTGCCCGTTATGCGTCAGGCGGAAATTATGCTCCTTACGTGCCACCATAAAATCCTTGTAAACACGTTCCACGCCACTGACACCGGCACGCAGCACCCCGAATATAAGGGGACGGCGCAACGACATGGGAAGCAGAAGGGCGACAAGCCGCTTAAAGTCTATTTCAAACATCATTCAACAGCTTTATAAGGTTGATAGTCCACGGTAAGGCTGTTGATGCTGTAATAGCCGCTGTATGGCCTGTTAAAGCCCGTAACGGTTTCATACTCCTTTGCGTTGTGCGGTTTCACCTGCACGCTCTTGATGTCTGCGACCTCGACGCATGGAAGGGCCTGCAAGGCTGCCATAAGGTCGCTTTTACGGAACACGCCATTAAACGGCAAGCCTGTAATGACTGACTGCACGGCTTCACGCACAGGCTCGGAACCGTCGGCAAGTATGCCTGCCCCGTTTCCGTCCAGGCTCAACAATGTAGGGTCGTAGTAAATGACAAGGGCGATTCTCATATCATCTGCCGGCTCGTTACGCACCTGCACCGAGACACCGGCGTCCTTGATTTCGTCCAGATAGGCACGGAGACCGTCAAGCTGCGTGTCTGTCAGCTTTGCAGGGTTGCCGTCCGCGTCCTGCCTGGCGACCTTGATATATACCACGGTGTTGCTTTCGGTGGCAACGGCATATTTAACGACCTTGGCATCTTCTATGTCTGTGGCTGACATTCCGCCCGTGTCGTAATAGTCGGAGTCGGCAACAAGCTTGTACCCCTGCATATAGGCTTTTGTCTTTGCCACATACCAGCGCAGTGTATGCGGTTCCAGTTCCTCAATGAGCTGCTCCACCTCCTGGCTGTGCATATCAAACAATGACTCAAGCGACCAAACGGCAAAGGCAAAGACATAGAACAGGATATTTTCAAGACTTGCCGCACTGAAACAGTCCTTAAAGGTCTTTTTACCGTCAAGCCCGTAGGCAGACATGACCGCCGGCTGCTTTATCCATTCAGCGGTCATGCCATTTTTTATGTCCTCTATTGTTCGCGCCATAGTCGGGGAAGGTTAGAGGGTCCGTGCCAGAAGTTCGTCCACCTCGTTTTTGCACTGGGCACGCAATGCGGAGAACTGCGCCAGTTCCGCAGCGTGTTCCGGTGTGTCCGCACCGTTGGCAAGCGTGGCGATTTGGGCATCAATGTCGTAATGGTAGCCGATAAGGCCGGCAACGAACTTGTCGCGGCGGTTTTCATCAGTTACGCCGGTCGCCTCTATCAGCGTACCTCCGTCCGGTTGGTCGCCTGTGTAGGCAAACCCCGGCACGCTCTCGCCTGTCTCCTGGTTGGAAACTTCACCCGGCTGCTCATTCAGATAAAGCAGCACATGGCTTTCATCATACTTTACAAAATTTTTTCTTTCTGTGTAGGATGCTGTGTAGCTCATTGTTTGTTTGCTTTTTAATCGTCCGGATCGACGATTTTATAAAAGCACCGATTCCGTTCGATTGGTTGTTTAATTATTTTAGCCCTGAGCGGTTCCGTTATCTCCACACCGTCCAGCTGGCGTATCAGCGCCTGGCTGCCCGTAAAGGTTATATGCTGCACCCAGCCTTTAACAGGGTTGCCCTGGTCGTCAATTACCTGGCGGCTCGTGCCGTCCGCCATTACTTCCATTAACGGCTCTTCAATCTCATATTGAAGCGTCAGGCACGGTTCAGCATTGTGCTTTGACGGTGCAACCGTGTACCCGGTCAAATGGATTTCACGGTTCAGGATTGAGTCGATGTGGTACTTCGTACCTGTCAGGTTGCCGGTCTTTGCCGGCACAAGTTCACTGAATTTTTTCATACCAAGTATTTTTAATAGATGTTTGCTGTTGCAATGTACCATGAAGCCGACGCGCGAAGCGGTCCGCAACATGATCTCAGGTTCGGGTACTCCCTTTTTCCTCAGCTTCGCCACCTCCCTGCACAGCCCCTGTTTATTGCGCTTACGTGCAAGGCTGTGGGTGTGGTAGGTAACATAGCCCACAAAATCAATTCCTCGGCTTTCCACCGGGAATATCTGATAATTGCTTTTCATGGACAAATTGCGCTCGGTGTTCAGGTAGTCATTTATGAACACGCGGACACCGTGCAAAGTCGCCTTGTCTCCTGCCAGCACCACAATATCGTCAGCATAGCGGTAATAATAACGCACCCCGGCCACCTCTTTGATGCGGTGGTCAAGTTCTGACAAATAAAGATTGGCGAAGTATTGGGAATTGTAATTGCCGATTGGAACGCCCGGGGCACTGTCTATGATGCCGTCAAGCAACAGAAGTACCGCAGGGTCTTTGATTTTACAGCGTATGACCACTTTAAGAATGTCATGGTCGATGCTCGGATAGAACTTGCGCACGTCCAACTTGAAGCAATAGCGTGTACCCTCCGGGTCCTCCGCCAAGTCATTACGCAGTTGTTTAAGCAAGGAATGAATGCCGCGCCCCCTTATGCAGGCATGGGTGTCGGCCGTGAACTGCGGTGTCCATATCGGTTCAAGCACCAGCATAATTGCCCACTGCACGACCCTGTCCTTGAAAGGAAGCTTGTAAATCTCGCGCCGTTTCGGTTCGTACTTTATAAAGACCTCATAAGGTGAAGTCCTGTAAGTCCGGCCAAGCAGTTCCGTGCGTATCTCTTGCAGGTTGGTTTCAAGGTCTGCAAAAAATTTCTGCACTTCATCGCGCCGGCGCTTGCCTTGTGCCGCATTATAGGCGGCGACTCTCAGGTTGTCAAGCGAACAGATGCGCTCGAACAAATAGCCGTATCGTTTCATCGGGTCTTTGGGTCATTTCGTTGGGTCTTTGGGTTTTCGGGTCTGCTATGCACGCTTCGGGAACGGTCAACACCGGACGGCTTTTGCCGTGGTCTTACTGGCACCCTCTGCATTCATGTTATCTTTTGCCAAGTGGCACGGTCCAGCCCCTTTATCGCAATGTTTTTTTATTCGTGCAAGTATAGGGGCGACGAGTAGTTCGCATTCGCATTCGAAGCCGCATAGTTCGCATTCACGTAGAACGCGCCTGCATTCGCACCATTGTTAGCGTTACCGCCAGCCGCGCGGACACGAAGGCTCACTACTGCAAGGGCTGCAACCGATTACGGGTGTTCCTCGTAACTGGGTACAAAATTAACAATTTTACACCACATTTAAGGCAACAACAGCAACTTTTCCGCAAAATTCGCCCGCCTGCGGCGGGGTTTGGATTGCTCCGCCCCGCCGCCATTCGGACGCCTTGGTATGTCAAAATTTCAAAGAACTATTTTTTTGCCCGGCTTTCCCGGTACTGTTTCCGCTTTTCGCTTCGCTCCGTTTTCGTTTTATTTTATTTCCGGGTCTTCCGCAAAAAAGCAGAGGGGCGACGAGCAGTACGCAGGCGCAGTCGAAGCCGCAGAGTACGCAAACACGCAGAACGCGCCCGCAGACGCACCAAGGTGAGCGCAACCGCCAGCCGCGCGGACACGAAGGCCTTTTGAGGTCTTGGCGTTAGTCCAGAAGTAGTCGGCATAGTATGTGCCTGAACTTCCGCCCACCTCAGTAGGCATGGCACATAGCCCCTCAAAACTCTTGCGCTTGATATAGCCTTCCGTCTGCGGACATTCGGCAACTTTTTTAAGCCGTCCAACTTGAAGCAATAGCGTGTACCCTCCGGGTCCTCCGCCAAGTCATTACG
>CAVCON010000124.1:0-7249 GCA_963603805.1 Oscillospiraceae bacterium | reverse complement strand
GGGCGCATAATAACGACCTCCAACCTTAATGCACTTGTGCGTAAGGGGCAGGTGCAGCAGGTGCGCAAAGGTGGCAACGGGCGGACAGCCTTGTTTGTCGTGGACAGTTTGCCGCTCAAATGGCGTACAGAGGTTTACAGGCGTTATCCTGATTTGCAGGAACAGGCAGACAGCCGCGAATTTCTGGACACCATAGAGCCGGACGGTGCAGCCCTGTTGTTCTACCAGAGCTATAAACTTTCAGACGGCAGGAACTTGCCGGAAGTCAAGCAGGTGGAGCTCGCCAACAACTGCGCCATTATGAATGCCTTTCGTCGTTGTATCGAGGACTGCCAGAGTAAACGTAACAAGAGCGGCAACAAACGCGCCCCATTGGGCGAGTTCTGGCGCAAGGCTGCCAATTCGCTTGAATATCTGGCGGACCGTTTCCCTCATTCCCTGCCACGCAGCCCACGCCGTCTGCAAATGAAGTTTTCTGAATACCTGACAGAGGGTTACGAGTGCTTTATCAGCGGCAAGTATCAGAACAATAATGCCGGCAAGGTGGTAACTGAGGATCAGGAAAGTTTGCTTGCCACGATACTGAGCCACCATAACAACCTTACCGATGTGCGTGTAGCGGATTATTACAACCACGCGGCGCGTGAGATTGGGTGGAAAGAGATAACCCCGGCAGCCGTGGGCGTATGGCGTGAAAAACTGGACGTGGTGGTCAGTGCCGGTCGTCTTGGCGTTTCAAACTTCCGAAACAACAAGGAAATGCAGGTTAAGCGCAGCCGTCCGACCGCCCCGTTCCTGATGTGGACGCTTGACGGCTGGACTGTGGAGCTGTTATACCAAGACACCAAGCAGACCAAGCGCGGAAATGTAACGACTTACACAAACCGCCTCACCATAGTTGTTGTGCTTGACCCTTGCATTGATTATCCGATAGGGTACGCAGTCGGCAAGCAGGAATGTCCGGAGCTGATAAAAGAAGCTTTGCGCAATGCGGCCGTACACAGCAGGGAACTGTTCGGGGAAATGCTCCGATCCAACCAGATACAATGCGACCATTACGCATTTAAGGCCATGTCGCCGCTTTATGCTGTCATGGGTGATAAACTGACCCCGGCAAGAGTAAAGAACGCCAAGGCAAAGCCCGTAGAGGCATATTTCAACTATTTGAACACTACATTTTGCAACAGGTTCAACAACTGGAGCGGCTACGGTGTAACCACGGATCCAAAGAAACAGCCAAACAGTGAGGCTTTGAACAAACTGCGCCACCAGTTCCCCGATGAGCAGGGCGTGCGCAAGCAGATAGATGAAATAATGTACCTGGAAAGAATGTGCAAGGTGGACAAATTCCGTGAGCTTATGAGCAACCTGGCGCCTGAACGCCGCTTGCCGTTGAGCCGTGAACAGTACCTCTTGAACTTCGGGCAGGAAACAGGCTTCAAGAACGCATTGGAGGGTTGCGGACTGCGCCCGACCATTTTAGGGGTCAAGCGTGATTATGACTGCTTCGACCTGACATTCCGCGAACACGCCGCAGAACGTTGGACGGTGAAATATGACCCTGACGACCTCAGCGAAATTCTGGCTGTGAATGACGACGGTACACGCCGCTATATGCTCAAAGAAAAGTATGTGCAGCCTATGGCACTTGCAGACCGCAAGCCCGGCGATTATGAGCAGCTGGAACGTGTGCAGGAGTTTAACAAGCAGTTGGAAAAGCAGACAGCCGAGCGCATGGCGCTGAACTACCAGCGGACCGAGCAACTGATAGCGAATACACCGGCACTGCGTGGCAGCATAGAAGACCGCCTGTTGATTACGGACAGCAAAGGACAGCACAAGGACCAGCGCAGTATGAAACGCCTTGCGGCGGCAGATGTTGAAGCCATAGGGGTTAAAACGGTGGAAGTCCCGGTTACTCCGCAAGGTGCTGCGGCAACGGACACAAGCGACTACCGCGCTGATGATTATTCAATTTTCTAAAATACTGATTTAACAACAACTTAAATACAAATAAACGATGCAAAAGGAACAGAAACAACAGATTTGCGAGCAGCTGCGCTCATATTGCGACCAAAAGGGAAGCCAGAACAAAGCAGCCAACAGCCTTAACGGTGTGAGCAGTGCCACAATCAGCAAGGTGCTTGCAGGTTCATGGGACACTATCAGCGATGAGATGTGGCGCACGATAGCCGCACAGACTGGCGGAAAGCCGGAGGGGTGGCAGGTTGTGAACACCAAGGCTTACGAGTGCATGACCTTCACGCTGACCAATGCCCAGACCGATGCGCTGGTGCTTGCCGTTACCGGTGAAGCAGGGTGCGGCAAGACGGAAGCCATTAAGAACTATGCCTCCGGACATGCCAACGCTTACCACCTGACCTGTTCGGAGTATTGGAACCGCCGCACCTTTATGGGCAAACTCTTAAAGTGCATGGGCGTGAGCGTGAGCGGCACGACGGTAAGCGAAATGATGGACGATATAGTGGACACCCTCAAACGTAAGGACGCGCCCCTTATAATCCTTGATGAAGCGGACAAACTGACCGACCAGGTGCTTTATTTCTTTATCAGTCTGTATAACCAACTGGAGGGACACTGTGGTATAATCCTGACCGCTACCAGCTTCCTGCAAAAGCGCATTGAACGCGGTGTAAGGCTGAACCGTAAGGGATATGCTGAAATATACAGCCGTATCGGGCGCAAGTTCGTGAAACTGCCTGCCTTGAACAGCGAGGACATAGCTGCTGTGTGCGTGGCAAATGGTCTGAATGACAATAAAGGCATTAACAGAATTATAAACGAAAGCGAGGGCGACCTTCGCCGTGTCAAGCGCAGTGTATGGGCGACCTTGAAAGGAGGGGCATTATGAAAAACCGAGTATTAAGCAAAGTGCTTGCTACAATGGCGTTTGCCGTTGCCGGCATAGCGGTTTGCGCATTGTATGTGATTTATTTGCCGCTTGCCATTGTGCGTGTCTTCGTAAATACGGAGGACTTCGGGGCTTTTTTGGACTGTGTGGGCGACTTCGTTAAAAACATTGTAGGCTGGTTCAGGAAAGGAGGTGCAAAATGATTAAATTGACTTTCATACAAACCGCCCCAACGGGAGGCGATGAAACAGCCCCATACGATGTGTTATTGGAACAGGAATGTAGCGTAGATGATTTTGTTGCCGCTGTCTTGAACAGGAAAGAATGGGGCTACATCAGAATAAAAGGTCTTGGTCAGATTGAATATAGGCAAGATGAAATTGTATCTACAACTTTGAACAGTGGTGATATGTCCAAATTGATTAAGTCCGTTCGTGCCGCTGGTGGTTGGTCAAGGATGGATTATTATTTGGAAACAATTGCATAATACTTATGAGCAGAGCAATAAGCAATAAAAACGTGTTGGCTGCGCAGTTTGAGACCGCAGACTTTGACGGGCCGTTTCTGGCAAGTTTCGGCCGTCCAGAGCTGCGCGGCGCATGGCTGATTTTCGGGGGAAGCGGCAGCGGTAAGACCACTTTCCTGCTGATGCTTTGCAAGTATCTGTGTAAGTTCCGGCGCGTGGCTTACAACTCACTTGAACAGGGTTTGAGCCTGTCCCTGCAAAAGGCTTGGGAGCGCGTGGGAATGGAGGAAGTAGGCAGTCAAATAATTCTGCTCAACAAGGAATGTATGGCAGACCTTCGCACCAGACTGCGCAAGCGTAAAAGTCCCGAAGTCGTGGTAATTGACAGTGTGCAATATCTGCACGGCTGGAAATGGAACGACTACACCAAGTTAAAAGATGAGTTTCCGGATAAACTTTTCATTTTCATAAGCCAGGAGAAGCACGGAGAACCAAAAGGGAATCTCGCGGTATCAATTCGCTATGATGCTGAAATTAAAATCAGGGTGGAGGGTTACAAGGCATTTGTAACAACGCGCTACGAGGTGCCGGAACTTGGAGAGGGCGGCAAAGACTTTATAATCTGGAAAGAGGGAGCAGACGCATACTGGTTAAATCAAATAAAAGAAAAATGATTATGGCAAAAGAAAATAAGACAATGGACCAGATCCACCGTGGACTACTCAAAAAGTTCCATACCCTTTGCAGTGTACTTGGTATGTCAGAGGACCAAAAAAGCACGCTGTTGCAGAGCTGGGGCGTGGAGAGCAGCCGGGACCTCAGCCAGCACCAGTTAATAGACATCTGTGCCAAACTGAGCGAACAGGTGAACCATAAGGACGGCACCGCTTCGCTTGACAAGCTGAGAAAACAACTGATTGCGGCAATAGGCTGCTGGTTGCGTGAAACGAGCCAGGAACAGAATATAAGCAAGATTAAAGGCATCGCGTGTCGTGCTTCCGGTTATAGCGATTTCAACAAGATACCGAGAGAGCGGTTGCGTAACCTTATAGCGGCATTTAACAACAAGACCAAGGACATTAAGAACGTGGACGCACTTACAGGCGCATTGCTTATACAGACGCTTGGCGGAAGCAAAGCAACAAACCCGGTATTAAATTAAATCAGTATGGAAAAAGACGAGCAAGAACGCTGCTGCATTTGTGGCGGAGAACTGAGAAAAGGCGGCAATGACCCGTACCCTGTGGCGACTTATGGTCGTTGTTGTGATGCCTGTAATTATGGCGTGGTACTACCGAAACGAATAGAACTAAGCAAGCAGGACAATGGGCAAGGAACTGGAAAGAATTAAAGCCTATGTACAGGAACAGACGGCAGAAATGGCAGAAAACGCCAAAATAGAATTGCTGGACGACCTTGCATGGTGGGCAAGTGAGGAGGCTGGCTCGCTTGACTTCGAGTCGCCGGACACTGAAGATTACGATAACTGACACTGCGCCGGTGTAAAAGGATAAAGGCGAATATAAACAGTATTTAATAATCAATTAAAACCCGTTAAAACAATGAGTGAACAGGTAACAATGACCGCCAAAGAGCGGGAAGAATGGGAAGCCTACAAGGCTGACAAAGAGAAAAAGGAAGCTGCGGAGCGCCGTAAGGCAGCCCGACTGACGTATCAGCAACTGGTCGATGAGGAACTGGCGCAAGCCGTACCGGAACTTCGCAAGCTCAGCCAGGACATACGCACGGTAAAGGACACCGTTTTCAGCAACTTCAAAACTGTTCTTGATATGAAAGAGGAAGTCGTGGGCTTCAAGGAAGATGGCCAGTACAGCCACACTTTCACAAATTCAGACAGCAGCCTGCGTCTGACCCTTGGTGTCAATACGGTTGACGGCTGGAGCGATATGGCGGAAACCGGTATCGCAATGGTGCGCAAGTACATTGAAAGCCTTGCCACAGATGAAAAGACCAAGACCCTTGTAAATACGGTGCTTCGGCTGTTGAGCAAGGACAAGCAGGGCAACCTCAATGCAAGCCGTGTGCTTCAGCTGGCGAAAATGGCGGAGGAAAGCAGCGACGACCAGTTTAAGGAGGGCGTTAAAATCATTCAAGAAAGTTATATGCCTACCGAAACGCGCCGATATATCCGTGCGCAGTATCGTGATGAGACAACCGGCAACGGGTGGCGTAACATTCCGCTGGGCATAACTGATGTTGACATGGTGGAAACGGAGCAGGAAACCGAAAAGCCGGAAGCCGAAACAGGCGCATAAAAAAAGCAGCGTAGCTCACATTTGCCCGAAGACAGTAAACAGACGCCGCCCGATGTAAAAGGATAGCGCAAAGGTACTAATAATCGGGCAAATGACAATGAGCAAACGGCATAAAAGTACGATAGCGAGAGCGAAAAAGATTAAAGCGCTCACCGCACTGCATTATGAAGCCGGGAACCAGGCAAAATGTTACAGGGCTGTTTGGCGGCATTGGATTGAGCCAGAGTTTGGTATCTGTTACCGCACTTACCTTAGTTATTTAGGAATAGCCCCTGACAATGAGCAGCAACCCCGGCAAGACACTACACCGACACTATTTGATTAGGGCATTTAATGGCACCCCTGACGGACTTTAAGCCGTCGGGGGTGCTGCTGTATTACTTTGGGGCTGAAATGACCGCAGACAGACCGACAGGGCGTGTAAACTGACGCATTCCGGTACAGTCCTGGGCAGACGTTACCAACCGCTCCACATTCTCCACAAATTCGGCGTGGTTGTGGTTGGTTGCTGAGGTAGTAAGCTGGAAACCTGCAAAGCCTTCACCGCGCAGTCCCTGCATTTTGGCATTGATTGCGTTTATCAAGTCAAACACCGCAAGAGCTTCCTCCATACGTTGATCATGAAAGCCGTGAGCAGACACGGCACGGGTCACAATGTGGAGACGCACCGCAACATCGCCACGGCGTGCCCCTGCGTTCTGCTGTTTCCAGTCTATTTGTTCAAACTCCACGAACACCGCAGGCGTTTCAAAGACAGTTCCACCACCAAGGAGGTTTACCTGGTCATTCCATAAGTCCACGTAAGGAACTATATTTTTTGAAGTGTCGGCATTCGGGTCGGACGGATTTGCCGGGCAAAGGGCTTCCGCAATGGCTAAAAAAATTGCTTTTCTCATTTCTTTATGAAGTTGGTTAATGATAAATTGAACTTTTGCAGATTGGTGTCAATGACACCCCGAATAAGTCGCTGCGTGTCCGGACCGTCTCCGATAAACTGACGCTTTGGCATTGTGAATTTTCGTGTATGGGCGCGGACCGTGTAAACCTTTCCTTTCTTGGATTTGCGCTGGTGCGATTTTACGGGCTTAAAACCTGTGCCGCCTTCATTGTGAATGGCGGCGTATGCCAGGGCTGATGAGAACCGCACGCCGTTGCCTTCAACGCGCCCCTGCGTTGAGCGGCGCATGGCACCGGTAACGAGCAGGAGCGAGCCCTTGGGGTAATCGTATGCGCGTGGCTTCCATTTGTCCGAGAAAAAGGCTTTGCGCTCAAAGTTCCGGTCGAACTCCTCTGACAGTTCCACACGCAGGTCGTTGAGTATGTCCGTTTTTAATTCGTTGGCGTTGAGCATTTAATTGTCGTTTAATGATTATTTAATCAAATAAAAATTGTAATTTTGCGCAAAATGGATATACCTACGCAAATAAGGACAGCGGCGCATTGGCTTGTCGAGCAATATGGCGACCATATAGAGCATCTTGGAGAGTATAAAGGTGCCCAGGTTTATTATTACCATTTCCCTGATGATGTGGATGCCGGTTTCCCGTTTGTCTATCTTTTGAAAGAAGATAAAATCACAGAGGTTACAGGTATTGACGCACTGCATTTACTTAGACGCTTTTTCAAAGATTGATG
>CAVCON010000123.1:0-7316 GCA_963603805.1 Oscillospiraceae bacterium | reverse complement strand
AGTCGAGCGATGTGATGAGCATCTGGGGCGTACCTTCGAGCTGCTTGGGCGCGGGGATGGTTTTCAGTATGGTGTCGAGCAGATATGTTATGTCGTTTGTGGGCTTGTTGTAGTCAGGTCCCATCCAGCCTTGCTTTGCCGAACCGTAAACAACGGGGAAGTCAAGCTGGTCTTCTGTGGCGTTGAGGGCGCACATAAGGTCGAATGACATTTCGTAAACCTCCTCGGGGCGGCAGTTGGGCTTGTCAACCTTGTTCACGACAACTATGGGCTTCAATCCGATGCTAAGTGCCTTTTCGAGCACGAACCTCGTCTGCGGCATAGGGCCTTCGAAAGCGTCCACCAGCAGAATGCAGCCGTCCGCCATGTTGAGCACTCTCTCCACCTCGCCGCCGAAGTCGCTGTGGCCCGGAGTGTCGATTATGTTTATCTTTACGTCCTTGTAGCGTATTGAGACGTTTTTTGAAAGAATGGTGATGCCGCGCTCGCGCTCAAGGTCGTTGCTGTCGAGAATTTGCGTGCCTGTGTCCTGGTTTGCGCGAAACAGATGCCCTGCCATGAGCATTTTGTCAACCAGAGTGGTTTTGCCGTGATCGACGTGCGCGATGATTGCAATGTTGCGAATGTCTTGCATTAAATTTATTACCTTAAAAACTGCTGCAAAGTTAGCCAAATTATGCGTATCGGGGTAGAACATAGGCATATTCGTTGGAAAATTGTGGGTGTGGGTGATAAAAATGCGCAGTTGGGTTTGCCGTTTAATCGGGAATGGCTAAATTTGCACCCGCTTCCGCACCGTGCGGGGCAGAAACAACAAATAATTAATCAAAAACTTCTATGTATTTAGATCAAGCTAAAAAGAAGGAGATCTTTGGACAGTACGGAAAGTCCAATACTGACACCGGCTCACCCGAAGCACAGGTGGCATTATTCTCATACCGTATTTCCCATCTGACGGAACACATGAAGGCCAACCGTAAAGATCATACAACAGAAAGGTCTTTGGTTCGCCTTGTAGGCAAACGCCGCGCATTGCTCAACTACCTCAAGCGTTGCGACATCGAGCGTTACCGTGCAATTGTGAAGGCTCTCGGTCTCCGCAAGTAAGCCAACCGCCGCCCGAGTGACGGCAAAAAAGCAAAATCCGCCCGTATGCAGTTTTTCTGTGTGCGGGCGGATTGTTTTTTGTGGCGGTTTGGCGTTGCGGTTAGCCGAATTTTTAGTTACTTTGTAGGTTGAAAGCATAAAAAGTTCACATCATGAAAGTCAAAGGCAAGCGGGCGTCCGTAAGGCTCGGCAAAAAGGAAATTTACGGCAAGTTATCGGAACTTTTCAACAATAACGCCGACAAGTCGTACAGCTCACGCGAGATTTTCGAGGAGCTTGGCATTACGTCCCATATGCAGCGTATGCTGTGCTGCGACATACTTGACGACTTGGTGGATGCCGACGAACTCACCGTGCGCGACGACCAGTACAGCCTGAGCCGCAAGAACCAGGTTGTAGAAGGCAAGTTCGTTAGAAAGGCCAACGGCCACAACAGCGTGGTCCCCGACGACGGCGGAAAGTCAATACTCGTAACCGAACGCAACAGTATGGGTGCGATGAACGGCGACCGTGTGCGTGCAACGATTCTCGCACGCCGCGAGAAGCACGCCCGCGAGGCGCAGGTGATTGCCATACTTGAACGCGGGCACGAGACTTTCGTGGGAAGGCTGCACGTGGAGAAAAACTACGGCTTCCTCGAAACGGCTGGCAGGATTTACTCAAACGACATATTCATCCCCAAGAACTGCCTCAAGGGCGGAAAGAACGGCGACAAGGCCGTGGTGAAAATCACGCAATGGCCCGAAGCGGGGAAAAACCCTGTGGGAAAGGTCATCGACATCCTTGGCTCGGAGGGCGAGAACAACGCGGAAATGAACGCCATCCTCGCCGAATACAACCTGCCATACACCTATCCGCAAAATGTTGTTGATGCCGCTGAAAAGATACCGGCGGAAATAACCCTCGAGGAGATTGCAAGGCGCGAGGACTTCCGCAACGTTACCACGTTCACAATCGACCCGCGAGACGCAAAGGACTTCGACGACGCGCTTTCAATCCGCGCCACCAAGGACGGAAACTGGGAGGCTGGCGTTCACATTGCCGACGTTTCCCACTACGTTAAGGAGGGCGATGTGATAGACCGCGAGGCGGTGAGGCGTGCAACGAGCATCTACCTTGTTGACCGCACAATCCCCATGCTGCCCGAAAGGCTGTGCAACTTCCTGTGCTCCCTGCGCCAGGACGAGGAGAAACTGGCGTACAGCGCGATTTTCAAAATGAACAACAAGGCGGAAGTCCTTTCGTGGCATCTTGCCCACACGGTGATAAAGAGCAACCGCAGGTTCACATACGAGGAGGTGCAATATATATTGGAGGAGAACGGTGAGGCTTCGCCCGAAGACCTCGCGCTTCCCGGAAACCATCCGCAGCCTGTCAATGCGGAAAAGCCAGTGGGCGAGTTTGCCGAGGAGCTAATCACACTCAACCGCCTTGCAAAGCAACTGCGCAAAAGGCGGTTCGCCAACGGCTCGATAGGTTTCGACCGCCCCGAGGTGCGCTTTGAGATTGACGAGAAAGGGCATCCAATATCCACGTATGTAAAGGTTGAGGAGGATGCCAACAAGCTCGTCGAGGAGTTCATGCTCCTTGCAAACAAGAGCGTTGCCGAGAGCGTGGGCATTGTGCCGAAAGGCAAAAAGGCCAAGGTGCTGCCCTACCGCATACACGATGTTCCCGAGCAGACAAAGCTCGAAAACCTGCGGGCATTCATATCGCGTTTTGGCTACAAGCTCAAGACCGAAGGCTCAAAGGCCGATGTGGGCAGGAGCATAAACCGACTTTTGGACGAAGCAAAGGGCAAAAAGGAGCAGCAACTTATAGAGACCGTTGCGCTGCGTGCCATGCAGAAGGCGCGTTACAGCATCCACAACATAGGGCACTACGGCTTGATGTTCAGATATTATACACATTTCACCTCTCCCATACGCCGCTATCCCGACACTATGGTTCACCGTCTGCTCACCCGCTACGCCGAGGGCGGACGTTCCGCCTCCGCAACCAAATATGAGGAGCTGTGCGAGCATTCGAGCGCAATGGAGCAGCTTGCCGCCGCAGCCGAGCGTGCGAGCATAAAGTACAAGCAGGTGGAGTTCATGGCCGACAGGCTGGGGCAGGAGTTCGACGGCACGGTGAGCGGCGTTACCGAGTTCGGACTTTATGTGGAGGTTGACGAAAGCAAGTGCGAGGGCATGGTGCCGCTGCGCGACCTCGTTGACGACTACTACGAATTTGACGAAAAGAACTACCGCCTTGTGGGACGCCGCCGCCACCGCAGCTATTCCATTGGCGACAAGGTGAGGATAAAAGTGGCGCGTGCCAACCTTGACCGCCGTCTGCTCGATTTCACCCTCGTTACGGAGCATGGCGTGAAAGCCGAAAACTCCGGCGGCGCGGCGGATGCGCCCAAGGGGAAACATTCTGCGGGCAAAAAGCGCAAGGGGCGTAAACATTGATTTCAATTTTTCATGTGCAAATTTTTTTGGAGGGTGTCGGGTGCGTGAGCATACGGCACCCGTTTTTTCTGCAAGACTACGACAACATGAAACCGCAAATATCGCCTGAATTGCATAAAATGCTGACTTCCAGAAAAATAGCCGCATGTAAGATGAGCTGCATAACGATTTGTTTTTCAGGGGTTTGAAAGTGGTGAAAAAAGGTCTGATGTAGTTTGAATTATATCAGACATAATTTTTTCTACATAGGACATAGTTTTTCCCATGTCCTATGTAGTTTGAACTGCATCTGATATAATGCCCTTGAATAAACAGGAAAAAATGCGGGTTTACTGTTTTGCATCTGCAGTGTCAACGGCGCAGCACCACGTTTGCCGCATAGGCTTTTTCCTGCGCTTCTTGAAGGTTGTCAAAAAGCACGGCCTTGTCCTTGGGGTAAGTGCCACGGCGCAGCATGAACACATTTGTCGTTATGATTGTCCGTCCGCTTACGCTTGTCTTTGAACTGAAAAAGCCTATTTCGTTGTCAACGCACACATCCTTTGGCAGGGACTCTATGGAAACGCTGTCGGGCAGGACCAATGTTATGCGCTCGGTGTTCTTCATCCCGCGCCCGAACCATACCTCCTGTTCGCGGTTCTTTGATATGCTTTCCTTCGCAAAATTCTTATGCAGCAGGTTGGGCTTTACAAAAAGCCGGCTTCCCGTAGTTCTGGCAACCTGCGCACGCGATGCCACGGTAATCTCCGTGCGCGGCATCACGCTGTCGTGCACACGGCACTTCGCGTCTTTCAATTCGGTGAACGGCATATCGTACAAAGCACCTGCCAAGTCTTGCTGCTCGCGCTTGCCCTCGTAAGCCCACTGTGCCATTTGGGCATAGCTGTGCATATAATAATTGTCGTTTATCCTGACATCCGCCATGCCGCTGCCGGGAAGCAAGTTAAGGCTAACCTCCGTTGAACGCAAGTTCAGGCTGTCGGTATAATCGGGCAGCGTTACCACCTTGCCGCCGGCGGCTGTAATTTCCACCGCATCGTGTCCGGCAATGCCCTCATGGGTGTAGCCCAACGGTATTCGGGGATTGGTGCATTCCATCCACACAACGCGGTTGCCAAGCGGTATCTTCAGCACAACATGGTTGAGCTGCTGGAAGTTCGGCACGGTCATCAGTTTGTCATACGTTGTGCTCACGAGAGTGTATGTGGAGGAAACGCCGGCTTCGGCGAGCATCGCTTTCATATAGTTTACAAGAGCCTTGCAGTCGCCAAAACCGTTTTTCCACACAAAAGTGGCAGGCAGCGGGCGGTATCCGCCTATGCCCAACTGTATGCTTACGTAGCGCGTGGACTGGCGCAGGAAATCATACAGCACCCTGATTTTACTCCATTCGCTTTTGCATGAGTCCGTGAGGGAATGAACCTTGGCCTTGGCTTCATCGGGCAGCGCATCCAAGCCGTCGCACAGCCCATGCACCCACTTCCCGAAAGTTTCCCACGATTCAAGGTTTGCCTTTGTGCCGTAATAGTCCAATGTTCCCGGAGAGAAATAAACTTTCGGCACGAGCTTGCCCAAAGGTTTGGCATAGCTTTCCCTCGAAAGCGGCGGCACATCGCTCACCTTAAATGCAATCGTTTTCCTGCCTTGCGGGGTTGTGGAAATTTCTGGTGCGGGCAGCGAACCTTGAATTGCGTAGTTCACGGTAAACGATGCCGGGTATGTTATCTCGTAGCAAGCCTCTTTCACGCCCACATCATAAGCCACCACCGGGATAAATGGGGGATAGCCCAAGGTGTTGCCGTTATGCCGTATGGTTACGTCGGTCGTTACAACTACGGGATAGGACGGCAGGTCTATGTTCAGAAAAACCTTTTCCACGTCATCGGCAAGGTGTTCTGAATATCGTGTGCGCTCCAGATTACCGCCTTTGTATTTTTTCATCAGCGTACCGTCGAGGCTTTGCACCGTGCAGGAAAATTTGCTTACGCTCTCGTCCTTGCCCAAAACGTCATAGTAATTGGCAAGAAACGACTGCGCCTCTTTGTAAATGACCACCTCGTCGTGGGTTGTAACAACAAAATCGCTTTGCGACAGCACCTCCACTTTTGTGAGCCGCTTGCGATACTCTGCACCAGGTTCAGCCCATGCCGCAACGGCAAGCAGCGGCAGCACAACTGCCAAAAAACAACGCCTCATTGTTTCTTTTTCAGCACTATCATGTCGTTGCCGCGCTCTGCTAGCGTGGTGAACATATTCCTTACGTCCTGGTATTGCCCGCTGCCGTAGAAAGTGGCGTTAAGTCTGAACACGGTTGAAATGTGTATCTCGTTGTCTGCCGAGGTGCATTCGGAACGGAAAGAGATACCGTTGTCGGGGGTTGAAACAGACACGTTTTGCGGAAGTTCTTCGACTTCCCATCCCTCGGGTATCGCAATGGAATAATTGGAAACCTCAACCTGCCGGCAAGGAAACTCCACAGGCAAAAAGCGTTTGGCATCCGTAAACGGATTGCTGCTTACCAGCCGCCTTACAATGGGATTTACATAAATGCGTTCCGCATTCGCTTCGCCTTTCCTTGCAAATTTATATTTTTCTGATGTCTCGTTTGAAAATTCGCCTGTCCCTGTGGCTGAGAAATCCGATACGGTTACGTTTTCTTCCTTTTCCATATCGCCGACAAACTGCTTTTCGTCCTTGGCGTCCGAATAGTTTTTTCTGAATTCATAGGCTGCCTGTCCGCTGTTCCGCACAAGGCATTCCCCACTCATCACGCCGTCGGCGGATATTGAGGCGTTCACCGTGTTGCTTATGGAAGAAAGCGCAACCTCCTGCATATCCACCCATTTTTCTCCGTCGTCCCTGTTCACAATCCTTGCACGCATGGGATAGAGCTTGGTTGAAAAGGCGTTCACAAACCCTTTCTCGCCCGATGCATCGGCAAAAACCAGATTTTCGTCCGACAGGTATATCGCCACAATGAACGTGTTTATTTTCTCAACGCTCGGGTGTGTAAGCGGCAAAAGCCCGCTGTCCCGCCGGCGCATTACAACGGGGCTTGCCTTCACCCCAACGTCATGAAGCATATTGATAAGAATCAGGTTCAAGTCCGCGTTGTTCCCCGTCCCCGCCTTTACGGTCTTCGACATTGCTTTGGGATATAGCGCATATCCCTTGTTCCATTTCAGGTGGCTTTGCAGCAGTTTTATTGTGTTTATAACTCGCAGGCCTATGTCTGATATAGTGTCTGTTCCGAGCGATTTAAGCTCCTCCGCATACGGACTTTCCTTGCCCATCATGCCGCCAAAGGAATTGTCGGAAAGCAGAATGTCGTCTATTTTCTCCCAAGTGTTCCCATAGTTCTTGTAGTCGGAACCGGGAAGCTGCACCCCTAAAAGCTCGGCGGAGACCTTGGCCACATAGTCGTTGGAACACCATACGTAATCATCGCTTTTCGATGCGGGAATGTCGTTGCCCGCCATCACGTATGTCTTGCTGCGTCCGCCGCCCATGTCGGTATAGTCAACGAGACCGTCCCCGTCAACCGTCTTCAGCCAGTCATACCCCCGCAACTCGTAATGAAACTGGAACATCTCGGGTATGACGGACGTGTAACGCGCATAGGCCACTGGTATCTCCTGCTGGGCATACCAGTCGTCCATGTTCCAATAAAACTCGCTGACCACGCTGTACTCATACTCTATGAAGCTGTTTTGAAATGGCTCGGTTGTAATTTAGTATGCCAATCAGTTGGTCAGC
>CAVCON010000122.1:6988-7340 GCA_963603805.1 Oscillospiraceae bacterium | reverse complement strand
TTCCTATACTTACGCTTGGTTGGCTCATTTCTATTTCAAACCTGCCATTGCCGAAAAGCCGGAAAACTATTATAAGTTTGGTCCGCAAACACTGATGTTTGATAGAAATGATGATAAATTCTTCATAGCTACGTGGGGAACGGACCGCGATACAAAAGAATTCTCTTCTTCTTTCTCATGGTATTATAAGAACTTGTCATCTTCTTCAGCCAAAGCTATGGCATTTGAGACTTCTTGCAAAAAGGCAAGCGCAGACTTAACGATAGAGAAAAAGTTCCGCACCAAAGAAGACCTTCCCAAACTTGGAAAAGTCATCTGTTCGAAAGAGCCTATCAACTAACATTCTATGCAG
>CAVCON010000122.1:0-6978 GCA_963603805.1 Oscillospiraceae bacterium | reverse complement strand
CATGTGTATGAAACGATTGCTTTTAGTTCTCTTTACGTTAAACAGTTTGTTGCCCGCTTATGCCCAACAGCGTTCCAGGGAGAGTATAGACAATATAGTGAGCGAACACTGTCGTGTGCATGGCGGTGTGGAGTCCTTGTATTCGAAAATAAAATCTTCGGCAATTGTCCGTGACGATTATCTTTTGGAGGGAAAAGAGGCTTTTTTCGTTTACACTTCAACGTCATCAGACAAAGGCTCGTTCATGATAGTTTCCGGGGATGAGAAGTTGCCGTCAGTCCTCGCGTACTCCGATTCTAACAAATTTGACGTAAACAATATTCCCCCTGCCGTAAGATATTGGTTGCAGACATACGTGGAACAATTGAAAGACACCACGACAACAGCCAATTCGGAAGTACACAGTCAGAAAATAGAATATAAGAAGGATGGCGTTTCCCCTATTCTAAAAAACACCCAATGGGGACAGTCAAAGCCTTATAACAATCTGTGTCCTTACTATCGTGGCGGGAGAACGCTGACAGGGTGTGTGGCAACTGCCATGGCGCAAGTTATGCGGCATTATTCATATCCTGCAAAAGCGCAAGGCTATGCCGATTATACTTCCACGACCAACAACCTGCACATAACCCACGATTTCTCCAAGGATGTTTTTGATTGGGACAATATGGCAGACACCTACAGCGGCACTTATGACGAAAATCAGGCAAACGCCGTTGCCGTATTGATGGCAAGCTGCGGCGCGTCTGTCAATATGGACTATGGGACATCAAGCCAAGGGGGAAGTGGGGCGTACCAGTCGGATTTGCTCAAGGGATACGTAAACAATTACGGATATGACGGCGATGCGGCCTTGGCTATCAGAAACTATTGCCCAACGGATGTTTGGCACAAACTTTTGGTGGAGGAATTAAATAACGGCCGCCCTGTGAACTACGCAGGGGCGAATATGCGCGACGGCGGACATTCGTTTGTGATTGACGGTTATAGGGTTGGGGACAACGTATATCCCGACTATCACGTGAACTGGGGCTGGAACGGTTCGTGCGACGGCTACTATCAAATTGCAAACCTGCACCCGAAAGAGGGGAACAGCAATGCCACGATTGCGCCTTTTTCGGAAAGCCAGCAAATGACCATAGGCGTAAAACCCGAAGACGGCATGGCGGACAACACCCGCCTGTTGCTTTCCTCAAGGCTAAGCTGCAATCTGTCAACTGCAAAGGCAGGGAGTTCGCTTGTGCTTGGTGTGTCCTCGCTGTACAATTGTTCTTTCAGAAAATTCGCCGGAATAATATCTGCCGCGCTGAAAGTGGAGGATGGCACGCTTTATTTATCAGACGGAGGGAGCAAACGCCAATTGGATTATCTTGAAGGCACAGGAAACCTCAACATCACGTGTACTGTGCCAAGTTCTATCCCGACAGGAAAATACCAATCATGCCTTGTATATAAACTTTCGGACTCCGAGGACTGGAATGAGGTGTATTCAAGCTCTGCGCCTTTTGTCGAGATAACGGAAAACACGGAGGATGCGGCTGCCACGGAAGAATGGGTGGAAATGGGATGCTCCGAAGTGGAATTGCTGGAGGGCGATGAGCGGAATGTGATTGTTGCCAATGTGTATGAGGCGGTGAATTTACAGACTGTGTATTTCGAGGGAACGATGTTTTTTACAATCACAGACGAAAGCGGTTCCCCTCTGTTCTCTTTCGGCGAAAGTTCCTATATCCCGGAATTGGCTTATATGGACTGTCTCTACTCCCCTGTGAAGATAACGGGAATTATGGACAAGGAAATCCCGGACGGACAATATCGTTTGTACCAATCTGTTTTGAAAATCGGGCACTTTGTGTGCCTGTGGCGGAAACGGACGCAAGGGATTTGTGCTGCATAGCCAAAGGCGCGAAGCCGGACTGTTTTTGGCGGGCAAGCGTGGCGGCATTATTTGTTTGTGTTGCGATAAAACACTAAATTCGCGCCTATATTATATTATCATGCAGAACAAATCTACAAAGGAGGAGCAAATCCTCATAAGGATTACTGGCAAGGACAGGCCGGGACTTACGGCATCGGCGATGGAGGTTCTTGCACGCTATGGCGCAAACATTCTCGACATTGGTCAGGCCGACATACACAGCACGCTGTCTCTCGGAATACTCATAAGGATAGACGACATTTCGGCGGGACAGGTGATGAAGGAACTGCTGTTCAAGGCTTCGGAACTCAATGTGCAGATAGGTTTCGACCCTGTTACCGACGAGGAATACGAGGCTTGGGTGAACCAGCAGGGCAAGAACCGCTACATTCTCACACTCATAGGGCGCAGCCTTTCGGCGCGGCAGATTGCGGCGGCGGCAAAGGTGATTGCGGCGCAGGGGCTGAATATCGACTCCATATTGCGCCTCACGGGGCGCATGAGCATTGTGCACCCCAAGCGCAACGTGAGGGCGTGCATTGAGTTCTCGCTGCGCGGAACGCCGAGAAACTACCCCGAAATGCAGAAGGAGCTTATGGAACTGTCATCTGAGTTCGGAATAGACTTCTCGTTCCAGACCGATGATATGTACCGCCGTATGCGCCGCCTTATATGTTTCGACATGGACAGCACGCTGATACAGACGGAGTGCATTGACGAGCTGGCGAAACGCAACGGAGTGGGCGACAAGGTGGCGGAAATCACGGCGCGTGCCATGCGCGGGGAGATTGACTTCAAAGAGAGCTTCACGCAGAGGGTTGCCCTATTGAAAGGACTTGACGTGGAGGTGATGAGGGACATTGCCGAAAACCTGCCGATAACAGAAGGGACTGACAGGCTTATGTCGGTGCTGAAGAAATGCGGTTACAAAATCGCCATACTCAGCGGCGGGTTCACCTATTTCGGCGAATACCTGCAACGCAAATACAATATAGACTACGTTTATGCCAACGAACTTGAAATTGGTGAGGACGGAAAGTTGACGGGGCGGTATGTGGGCGAAATAGTTGACGGCACACGAAAGGCGGAGCTGCTCAGGCTCATCGCGCAGGTGGAGAAGATTAACCTTGCGCAGACAATTGCCGTGGGCGACGGGGCAAACGATTTGCCTATGATTTCGGAGGCGGGGCTCGGAATTGCCTTTCACGCAAAGCCAAAGGTGATAGCCAACGCCCGACAGGCGATAAGCAACATCGGACTTGACGGAGTGCTTTATTTCCTCGGCTTCAAGGACAGCTACCTCGGGGAACTGGGCAAACTCTGAAAGGGCATTTCCGTAATAAAACAAAAACTCCCCGGCATTTGCGCCGGGGAGTTTTTTGTCAGTGCCTTGCCTGCATCATCTTGCGCCACTTAATGTAGCCCATGACGGCTATCACGACATAAAGGCCGTAAAGCCCCGCCTTGAAAGGTATTCCCTTGTCGATGTATAGGTAGCACGAAATTATGTCAACCGCAATCCAGACGAACCATTGCTCGATGTATTTTCGTGCCAACGCCCACAGCCCGACGAAGCTCAAGGCATTGGTGAAACTGTCAAGCACCGGGACGGTGGAGTTCGTGTAGTTGACCAGCACGTAGTGGGTTGCCCACATGGCTGCGGCAAAGAACAGGAACGCCGGAAGGACAAGTTTTTGGGGGAAGTGCGTTATTGGCATATCGCCGCCTTTTCCGCCGTCTTTCTTGCCGAACTTCCAGACAGCGTAACCGTACACGGCTGCCGCCGTATAGTAAACAGCCATTCCGGCATCGCCGTAAAGCCCGTGGCTGTAGTACAGGTAAATGTCGAGGGCGGGCATTATTATCCCCACAATCCACAGCGCGATGCTTGCGCGGTATTCGAGCGCGATGTAGGCAAGCCCGAGGATTGTTGTGAGTATGTCAAGCCAGTGTGCGGCAAGAAAATCCATGTCAGAACCTCAAAGTTATGTTGCCCATTGCGGTGAAGCCCGCCATGGGAATGAAGCCGAGCTGGTAGTAACGGTTGTCGAGGGTGTAGCCGCTGCTTTTGCTCACCGCGCTGTAAACCCAGCCGCTGCTTGCATAGTGGCGGTTGAAAATGTTGTTGAGGCTAAGCCCGAACACAACCTGCTTGACGCCTACCAAAAGCTTCTTTGTGTCGAGGGTGTAGTTCATGTTCACGTTTGTCTGGGAATAGCAGGGAAGCGAGCGGTCTTTGTTTTCGGTGTTGTCAAGATACTGGCGTCCCACAAAGTTAGTGTGCCATGTTGCGTCGAAGCCGGCGTAGTGGAAGTTGAGGAAGCCGTTGAGGATGACCGACGGCGAGAACGAGAGGGTGGATTTGCTGTAGTGCTTTGTCTCGGCATCGCCGTCCCAGTTGTCCACATATTCCGTGAAGTCCTTGATTTTGTTCTGCGAGAGTGCGGCGTTGCCGGCAACGGTGAGCCATGAAAGCGGACTCCAGTCTGCCGAAATCTCAATGCCTTGGCGATAGCTTTTGTCTATGTTTGTCGTGAGGTTCTCGCCAATGTCGCTCTGCTGGCCGGTTTGCACAAACTGATCTTTGTAGTCCATATAGTAGAAGTTCACTCCTGCGTGCCAGTTTCCGCCGTCGTAGTTGTAGCCAAGCTCGTAGTCGATCATGTGTTCCGCCTTGGGCGCGGGATAGCTGCCGTTGTCGGTGAAGTTGTTGCGCTCCGGCTCGCGCCCTGCGTAAGCCACGGAGAAGTATGTGTTGTGTCCGTTCTCGTGGAAGCTCACTCCCGCCTTGGGATTCCAGAAATCATATTTTTTGTGAATGTCGAGGAACTGCTTGCTGTTGTCGCTCTCGTGGAACTTGTCGTTCAAGCCGTTTGTCTTGTAGAACACGTGGCGGTATTGCAGGTCGCCGAACACGTCGAGGAAGTCGAGCACGTGGTATGTTGCCTTTGCGAAAGCGGAGTAGTCGTCTTTGCGTGCGTCGGAGTCGTAATACTTGTAGTCGGTGAAGTTCTCAACCTGCCCCACATTTGATACGTATTTGAGCTTGCCGAAGTGGTTGCAGCGGAACTGCGTCATGTTCATTCCGCCTATAACGTCCCATTTGTCGTTCTTGAAGTTCACGTTGTAGAGTGCGCCGTAGTTGTTCTGCGTAAGCCCTTTCTTCCTTACGAAGTCGGCTCTCGTGATGGAGTTGCCCTCGGCGTCGGTTGCTGTCAGTCCGAATTTCTTGAATTTGTTCTGGGGACGGAACTCGAGATAATAACCGTAGCCGTAGGTGTAGTGGAGCGCGGCGTTATGGCTCCAGTGTTCGTTTGGCATCCACGAACCCGAGAGAATATTGTGGTTCTGATAGAAGTTGTCGGTTGTCCTGTCCCAGTATTTGCCGTTGTCGAGTTTGTAGCGGTATGTTTGGAAGTTTCCTTTTTCGTCCTGTGGGAAAGTCCAGTTGTCGGAATCGAAAACCAGCCCCTCGTACAGGGAGTTGAATCTGCCAAGTCCGTGCTTGTACATATCCTTATAGGAGCGTATTCCCTGCGACATGAGGCTTGCGTCGTCGTTTCCCGCAGTGATGCCGCTCCATGCCTGACCGGTTTTCTCGAAGTTGCCTATGTTTTTGTAGCGCAGCGTGAATTTGTCGCCAAACCACGTCAGGCCGCCGTAATATGAGCCGGAGCGTCCGTTTGTGCCGTGTATGAAGCCGTCAGTGCCGGTTTCGTGATACGCGCCGTCAAAGATGAGGTGATTCCAAAGCAGTCCGCTCGAAAAGCTTGCGCCGGCATTGTAGGTGTTGTAGCTTCCGTATGACCCTGTTACTTCAAGCATTTTCTCGTGGCTCGGCATATTTGTGAGCAGGGATATTGTTCCGCCGAACGCGCCGTCGCCGTTTGTGCTCGTACCTATACCACGCTGTATCTGCACCGACTTGAGGAGCGAGCCATACGAGTTCATGTTCGCCCAAAACACGGTTTGGTCTTCGGGCGAGTTGAGAGGCACGCCGTCAAGGGTTACGTTAATGCGGCTTCCTGCCGCACCACGTATTCTCATTGCGGTTGTTCCCGTGCCCACACCGTTTTCGCTCCACGCCGTGATGCCCGGAGTGTTGGCAAAGAGGAACGGAAGTTCCTTGCCGCTCTTTGAAAAGTTGTGGAGTTCGGTTTGTTTGATGTTTGCCACCGCAAACGGCGCGTTTTTCTGTGCGCGCACACTTTTCACTACCACTTCCTGCAATTTCTCGCTGCGTATTGAGTCGTCGGCGTTTGCGGGCAAAATTCCCACAGCCGCAATGGCGAGAGAGGAGGTTAAAATCAAATTCTTCATTTGACACCTTTGTTTTTTGATAATAAAAAAGAAGGGATTATAATCCTTGCACCTACCTACGCCGGCATTACCCGGATCAGGTTATAGGGTATGATCTCAGACCGCCCAAAAAGACGGACACCCCTTAGAAAGCAGTTTGCTTTCCGATTGCAAAGTTACGAAAAATTACATACATGGGTTCGGGGTAGGGGACTTATAAAATTAGGACAGTGGCATAAAAAGAATGCCAAATAACAAACAACCAGTGAATTGCACCGCCGTAGGGGCGTATTGCATACGCCCGAATTGCGCGGATTTGCAATGTTGTGGTGGTGGTTTGCGATGCGGTTCGTATGGTGGCGTATAGGGCGTAAGCCACACGCCGCACAAATGCATAAACAACAAATTGTAAGGAAATTGCACCGCTTGTAGGGGCGTATTGCATACGCCCTGAATTGCACGGATTCACAATGTCGCAGCGGAGGTTTGTGATGCGGTTTGGGCGGTGGTGTACAAGGCGTATGCCATACGCCGCACAAACACATAAACAACAAATTGTAAGTAAATTGCATCGCTTGTAGGGGCGTATTGCATACGCCCTGAATTGCGCCGCTTTGCAATGTTGCGGCGGTTGTTCGCGGTGCGGTTCATGCGGTGGTGTACAGGGCGTATGCCATACGCCCCTACATATATACCGTATGCAATTAAAAACAACACACACCGTTCATGTTGTTTCCGCAAAACCGAAATTGATAACCCAT
>CAVCON010000121.1:0-7397 GCA_963603805.1 Oscillospiraceae bacterium | reverse complement strand
CCTATGTAGAAAAAATTATATCAGACATAATTCAAACTACATCGGACATAATTTTTGCCATTGCAAAGCTCTGAATGCCAGTTTCTTATGAAAATATGAAAATAATGTGTATTTGATTGGAATACAGGAGTTTGGCGAAAATGCACTTGTGAGACTCCTATTTGAGTTCGAAGAAGCCGTTAACCTTTCTGCGGTCGAGAATGTGGTATGGTATGTTCTTTCCGTTCAGGGCTTGCGATATAGCCGCTTCGGCAAGTTCGTGTGTGTTGTTGTTCTCGCTCAGGTGGCACAGGAATATTTGCCGCAGGTTGGGGAAGTTGCCCTCGCGAAAGAAATCGGCAGTCTCTGTGTTCGACAAGTGTCCCGTGGGGCAGGTTATCCTGCGCCGCAGGTGCATGGGGTAGGGGCCGTTTTCGAGCATTTGAGGGTCGTAGTTCGACTCGAACACAAGATAGTCGGCTTCGAGTGCGCGTGCGCTTACCTCATCGGTTATCCTGCCGCAGTCTGTTACCAGCACAAAACGCTTGTCGCCATGGCATATTGTGTAGCCGGAGCAGTCGGCACTGTCGTGAGGCACGTCGAAAGCCTCTATCGTGAATGCGCCGATGCCGAACGGCTTGTATTTTTCTATGGGTTTCACCAGCTCTTTGGGCAACTTGCGGTGTATTCTGTAATTTGTCCTTATCCTGTGGTGCACGATTTCAGTGGCATATACCGGGATGTTAAGGTATATGGCAAGTCCCGAAACGGCGGAAATGTGGTCGGTGTGGTCGTGGGTGAGGAGTATCGCGCTTATTTTCTCCTGGTTCACGCCATACTCGGCAAAATGCTTTTTCATTTTGCGGTAGCCGACACCGGCATCTATCAGAATGCTGTTTTCTGACGTTTCCAAAAGATAGCAGTTGCCGCTGCTTCCGCTTCCGAATGATAGAAATTTCAACATCGCAGGCATAAAATTACGCGAAGATACTAAAAAATCAAAGACTGTTGCTAAATTTGCCCAGCCTAAAAGGGCATAAGCAAAGAGAAAATGAAAAGTTTGTTATTGGCATTGGGGCTGTGTGCCGCGTTGTGCGCCTCGTTTTTGTCTTGCGGCGAGAAGGACGGCAAGGAAAACGCCGCCGCCCTGTGTGCAGGGAAATTCGCGTATAATTTCTTTAACTTCCGCTATGTTGACGCGCTTGCCTTTTGCACAGACGACTCGCGCAGGGTGTTGGAATTTTGCGCCTCGAACATGAGCGCGAAGATGGTTGACAGTTTGAGGAACATAACCGACACTCCGACTGTGAGCGTGGTGGAGACTGTGGTGCTGAACGACAGCGAAGCCGAATGCGTGGTGGATGTGGAAAACGGTGTTTATGCTGACACAATAGGCGGCTGGCCCGTGCCAAGGCAGGGCAAGAGAACTTACAGGTTCACGCTTGTGAAAGAGGGTGGGGACTGGAAAATCAGAATGGCAGACCTACCGCGAAGTGAAAGGTGAAATCCCTTGAAAAGCGCGGGTGTATGATAGGGAAGTGTTCGTGCGAATTTGAGTAGTAGGGGTTCACGGCTTTCATGCCTCCGTCGAAGCGCAGCACGAAATAGTCGAGGTTAAGGCGCAAACCTATGCCGTAGGCTGCGGCAAGCTGTTTGAGCAGATTGTTGAATTGGAATTTTCCTCCCGGCTGGTCGGTGTAGTTGCGCGTTGTCCAAATGTTACCGCAGTCGGCAAACACAGCCCCGTGCAGTTTCCAGAACAGGAAAGTGCGGTATTCAAGATTTACGTCAAGCTTTATGTTGCCGGTTTGGTTAATAAAGTCTATTTTACCGTCCTTGCTGCGGTATTTTCCCGGACCGAGTTCCCTTACGCTCCAGCCCCTGACGGAATTTGCGCCACCGGCAAAATATCTTTTCTCGTATGGCACAATCGAGGCGTTGCCGTATGGCAGCGCAAGTCCCAAGCCGGCGTGAAAGGCCACGGCGTTGCGCTCGTCGATAACGAAGTTCTTCACGAAATCCAAGTCGGCTTTGGCGTATTGTGCATAGGCTATGTTAAAAAACTTGTAATGTCCGTCGGCATTCTTCTTGTTGTGGAGAATGTGCGAGAGCAGATACAGCAGATTGCCGGCAGTTTCGATGCCGAAGCGCACCCTGTAGGAATTGTTTGTGTAGTCGAGCAGCCGCGACTGGCGGTTTCCCCGCGAGTTGTAAACCATGCTGTATGCCGAGCGCATTATGAACAAATCCTCGTATGAGTAGCGCAAGACGGAATTGCGCGAGGAGTTGTTCTCAAGGTAGTCGTGGCGGAATGTGTCTGAAATCCACGGCATGAACACGTAGTTGAGGCTTACCAAGTCGAGGCGGTGCTGCAGCTTGTTCTGCCACGAGTTCCAGATGTAGCGTATTCCCGCCGTGAGGGTGCGGCGGTGGAACTCCGGGCGGTCTTGCGTGTTGTACAGCAGCGACACTTCCGAGTTCACAACCGAACTCGTGCGGCGGTGGCGTTGCAGCGGGCGCACAAGGATGGGCATCTTCAAATTTGCCTCAACGCCGAATTCTATGTAGTTCTCGTTGTTGTTGTATCCTTTAAGCCCTTTTATGGCCTCGAACGCGCCGCGCAGCTTCATGTCGAACGTTTCCGCGCCTCTGAACACGTTGCGGTTTTCGAACGAAAGTGCGGCGGCTGCCCCCAGGTCTCCTGCCATGTTTGTGCCTTCAAGTTCAAAACTTATGGAGTTTACGTTGCGCGTGTTGAAGAATATGTCTGCCGTCAGCGCGTCAGTGGCGTTTTGCTGCCCGTGTGCGGAGTCGCATTCCGCCTCGGTGAGCTTCACGGACGCAAAATCCGTAATCGAAAGTCCGCCCAGTTTCTGGTAGGTGTTTTGAACTTTCGTCTGGTTGTATATGTCGCCCGGACGGAAATAAACATTGCGCAGCATGGTTTTGTTTCGCAGCATGGCATGACCGTAGGAATATACCGTCCCCCCCATGCCGTCGCTCACAGTGTCGCAATGCAGGTTGCTTACCCCCACGGAGTCTTCGTTTATGTTGTAGTAGAAGTTCACCTTGCCTATGTGGTATTTTGTGTAAGCCTTTACTGAATCGCGTGCACCGCTTGCATAAGAAACGTTCACTTGCAGGGAGACATTCTTTGAGTATGCCGATGTGTCGGCAACGAAACTCACGAAGTCGCGGTTTACATTATAATATCCGTTGTCCTGCAAAAGTCTCACGATACGGCTTCGCTCGTCCCCCAAAACGTTTACGTCGCAAGCCATGCCTTTGAACAGGAGGGAGTTTGCGGAATCTTTTTTAATGATTTCGCGGAATGCGGCGTTGTCGATTTCCCATTTTATGTTGTCTATCGAATAAAGTGCGCCGGGCTTTATTGTGTACTCCACGCTTGTCTTGTGCTTTTTGCGGCGTTTTTCGTATGCCGCATCCGCTTTCAGATACCCTGCGCTTATCATGGCGTTGCGCAGGTTTGTGAGTGAGTTTTCCGACATCACCGAGTCGTACACGACGGGGGCTTCACCGAACTTGCGCAGTGTGTGGCGGCGCGAGGTGTCCCTGCCCGCCATGCAGTATATGCCGAGCGGCACTTTCACGAGTCCGAACCACTTTGAGTTGGGCTGCTGTTTTATGTAGCGGCTGTAGTTTTTGGCGTTTACGGCTTTGTCGGCGGATTTTATGCTTACGGAAGAAAGCACCGTGCTGCCGTTGTCAAGAAATTTCTCTGACGAACACGATGAAAACGCAACCATGCCTGTGAGCGTGATTGCAAACAAGTGGAGTATGGTTCGCAACAGATGCAATTTGCCGTCAGTTCTGTTTTGTTTCCACGTCGTTTTCGCCTTTCTGCCTCCCTATGAGCTGGAAGTCCTTTTTGCGCAGCTGGAAACTGTTGGTAAGGTATTTGTCGCGCACAATCTGGTTTGAGGCGAGTTCTTCGGGTGTGCCTTGAAACAGTATTTTTCCCTCAAAAAGCATATACGCCCTGTCGGTTATGCAAAGGGTGTCCTCCACGTTGTGGTCGGTTATCAGGATGCCTATGTTGCGGTATTTGAGTTTCCAAACAATATATTGTATGTCCTCCACCGCAATAGGGTCAACGCCGGCAAACGGTTCGTCAAGCATGATGAACTTGGGGTCTATGGCAAGGCAGCGGGCTATCTCCGTTCTCCTTCGCTCGCCTCCCGAAAGGCGGTCGCCGAGGTTTTTGCGCACTTTTTGCAGGCGGAACTCGTTTATCAGGCTTTCGAGCTTCTCCCTTTGGTACGCTTTGGGCTTTCCCGTCATTTCGAGTACGGCTGCAATATTGTCCTCAACGGACATCTTGCGAAACACCGACGGCTCCTGCGCCAGATAGCCCACGCCGTTTTGGGCGCGCTTGTAAACAGGATAGTCGGTTATGTCGTCGCCGTCAAGGTAGATATGCCCCCCATTTGCCTTCACAAGCCCGGTGGTCATGTAGAATGACGTTGTCTTGCCCGCGCCGTTTGGTCCGAGAAGCCCCACGATTTCTCCCTGCTTCACCTCAAACGACACATCGTTTACCACAGTGCGTTTGCCGTATATCTTGACAAGCCCCTCGGTGCGCAACACCATGGAACTGTTTGCCGTTTCTTGTTTTTGCTGCTCCATCAATGGTGGAATTTATGTTTAACAAGGCAATCTTTGCCGAAACAAAATTACGAATTTCGCTCTAATTGGAGAAAGAAAAAAGCCGCAACGCATATCCGCCCCGAAAGTTTTCATAACTTTGCACAAAATGTGAATATCAAAAACGGCGGTTAAATGCTAATTCAAAAAAGTCTGACCACTTTCGGGAAATACCTCCGCCTCATGGGGCGCGTGTTCTCCCGCCCTGAAAGAATGCGTATGTTTTTCAGGCAGTATCTGCGGGAGATGCAGCAGCTTGGCATCAACTCCATTGTGATTGTGCTGCTGATTTCGTTTTTCATAGGCGCGGTAATCTGCATACAGATAAAGCTCAACGTGCAGAGCGCGTGGATGCCCCACTGGACTTCGGGGTACGTTACGCGAGAGATAATGCTGCTCGAGTTCTCGTCGAGCATAATGTGCCTCATACTTTCGGGTAAGGTGGGTTCGAACATAGCCTCCGAACTCGGCACAATGAGGGTTACGCAGCAGATTGACGCGCTCGAGATTATGGGCGTAAACTCCGCTTCCTACCTTATACTACCCAAAATCCTCGGCTTGGTTACGATGATTCCCGTGCTTGTTACCTTCTCAACAGTCTCCGGCATCATCGGCGCGTATGCCACGGCGTATCTGGGCCACATAATAACCCCCAGCGACCTCACGGCGGGAATGCAGCACGAGTTCTCGGAGTGGTTCTTGTGGATGGGCGTGATAAAGTCGTTGTTCTTCGCTTTCATAATCTCCAGCGTTTCCTCCTACTATGGCTACACCGTCGAGGGCGGCTCGGTGAATGTGGGAAAGGCAAGCACCAACGCGGTGGTTTCAAGTTCCATGCTCATTCTTTTCTCAGATATGTTTTTAACCCAACTTCTTTCCTGACGCCATGATTGAACTAAAGGACCTGCACAAGACTTTTGACGACCGCGAGGTGCTGAAAGGCATTTCCACGGTGTTTGAAAAAGGCAAGACGAACCTTATAATAGGGCAGAGCGGCTCGGGCAAGACCGTGCTGATGAAGTGTATCGTGGGGCTGCTCCAGCCCACGAGCGGGGAGGTGCTGTATGACGGCAGGAACTTTTCCGCCATGCAGAAGAAGGAGCGCACATTGCTAAGGCGCGAAATGGGCATGATATTCCAGAATGCCGCCCTGTTCGATTCCATGACGGTGCTCGACAATGTAATGTTCCCTCTCGATATGTTCTCCACTATGTCGTGGCGTGAACGCCGCCGCAGGGCCGCCGACTGCCTTGAAAGGGTTGACCTTACGGGTGCGGGCGACAAACTGCCCGGAGAGATAAGCGGGGGTATGCAGAAGCGCGTGGCGATAGCGAGGGCGATAGCCATGAACCCCAAATACCTTTTCTGCGACGAACCTAACTCCGGACTTGACCCTAAGACCTCGCTCGTGATTGACGAACTTATTCACGGCATAACCAAGGACTATGGCATGACAACCATCATAAACACCCACGACATGAACTCGGTTATGGGCATAGGCGAGAACATTATATTTTTGGCTGGGGGGCATAAGGAATGGCAGGGCACGATGCACGATGTCATGACATCCGAGAACGAACGCCTCAACAGTTTCATCTTCGCCTCCGACCTTTTCCGAAAAGTGAAAAAGGTGGAACTTGAGGAGGAAAAGAAATAACATCTCGGATTTTATATGCAAATCAATACAAAGTTTTCTTGGATTGCATGAACGGTTACACTAATGTCCTCCCACTGTGCGGTGGATTTGTAGGTGTCCAAGCTCTCCTGCGGTACATAGAGCGTGCATTCATTCGTTTTGTGCCGACAGGGCAAATGATTACTTTTGCAGTCTGTAAAAAATTTCGAAATGCCGGTTGTTGAAATATCATCACTTGACTTTCCGGGGGCGGAAGTTTTCTGCCGTCTTACGGAGCGGCAGCTGCGCCGTGGTGTCGCGGGGGCGGAAGGACTGTTCATAGCCGAAAGCCCCAAGGTGATACGTGTGGCTCTTGAAGCCGGGTACGAACCAGTGTCGCTGTTGTGTGAACGGAGGCATATTGACGGCGATGCCGCCGACATAATAGCCCGCTGCGGCGGTGTGCCGATATATACAGGTGAGCGCGGTTTGCTGTCGCGGCTTACTGGCTACGAACTTACTCGCGGTGTGCTTTGCGCAATGCGCCGCAAGCCTTGCAGAAGTCTTGCCGAGGTTTGCAAAGGCGCGGAAAGGGTGGTGGTTATAGACAATGTGGTTGATTCCACAAACATCGGGGCGATATTCCGCTCTGCTGCGGCTTTGGGCGTGGACGCTGTTTTGCTGACGGAAAACTCCTGCGACCCTATGACGCGCCGTGCAGTGAGGGTGTCAATGGGTTCGGTTTTTCTTGTGCCGTGGACGTGGATTGGCAACCCGGTACAGGAACTCCATGCCTTGGGGTTCAAAACCGCTGCCATGGCATTGGCGGACAAATCTGTGCCACTTGACGACAGGCGGCTGAAAGTTGAGAAAAAACTGGCTGTGATAATGGGGACGGAGGGTGAAGGACTTCCTGCCGAAACCATAGCTTCTGCCGACTATGTGGTTAAGATTCCCATGATGCACGGAGTGGATTCGCTCAACGTTGCGGCTGCTTCGGCTGTTGCCTTTTGGGAATTGTGCCGAAAATTATGAAACTGTCTTGATTTTTTACGTAAAGCCAATATTATTACCATAGTTTCCGCCTATGCCTTGAGCGTCTTTTTGGTCATGTCCGCCCCTCTTCTTCGTCAGATAG
>CAVCON010000120.1:0-7402 GCA_963603805.1 Oscillospiraceae bacterium | reverse complement strand
GGATGTAGGAAAAACTATGTCCTATGTAGAAAAAATTATGTCTGATATAATTCAAATTACATCAGACCTTTTTTCGCAACTTTCAAACATCTGAAAAACAAAACGTTACAAAGAGCATCCTTAATATGGTTATTGTTTTGTGAACCAACGTTTTACGCATTGGACGCAAACGTGCCGGACGCTTAAGACGGCATCCGGCACGCGTATTTTAAGGATTATGTACCTTGGGGCGTTGTTCAGTTTGTCTTGTATTTATACTCCACCTTGGCGAGTTCGGCATTGGCCTTCACTATCTTCTCGCCGAGTTTGCTCTTTGCCTCCTTCACCCTTGCGGCAATGTCCTTGTCGGTAAGGGCGAGTATCTCCTCGGCAAGCACTGCGGCGTTTTTCGCCGCGTTCACGCCTACGGTGGCAACAGGAATGGCGGGCGGCATCTGCACTATTGAAAGCAGTGCGTCAAGTCCGTCGAGCATCCCCTTTATAGGCACGCCAATCACTGGCAGCGTGGTGTGGGCGGCAATAACTCCCGGAAGGGCGGCAGCCATTCCCGCAGCGGCGATAATCACCTTGATGCCACGTGCCTCAGCCCCCTTGGCAAACTCGCAAACTTCCACGGGGGTGCGGTGGGCCGAAAGGGCGTTAATCTCAAAAGGTATCTCCATCGAATCAAGCTCGGCAGCGGCTTTCTCCATTACGGGAAGATCGCTTGTGCTGCCCATTATAATGCTTACTAAAGGCTTCATAATATGAATTGTTTATACGAATAATATGCTGATGAACCCGCAGAAAAATCCCACAAGCGTCCCCACGCCCACCTGTGAAAGCGTATGCTGGCGCAGAACTATCCTGCTCGAACCCACAGCCCCCGCTATGATTATCGTAAGGCACAGCCACCACGTGGGGTCGAACGAGAAGATGAACGAAAAGGCGAGCAACGCGCCTATCACACCCCCAGCCGCTGCGGAATGGGTGCTGATTTTGAACCAGCGGTTAATTATCGTGCACACAAGCTGTATGGCAAGCGCACCCACAAGTATGCCGCTCATGAAATGCGGCATACGCATACGCATCATCACGTAGAGGCAGCAGCCGTAGCACACCATGCTCAGTATGTATGGCACAAGGCGGCGCGTGCGCAGACTTGCCTGATGCCGTGTCCAGCCGTTAATCTTGCGGTATAGGTAAATCGACAGCAGCGGCAGCACCACGGTGAACGCATACACTATGACAAGCACCGTAAGCTTGACGTTCACCGGCAAAAGCCTCATGTAGCTGAAAAGCAGCAGCACTATGAACGCTATCACCGGGAAATAAAACGGCTTGAAAAGCACCGAGATAATCTTGGAAACCTGTATGAGAAATTTGTCTGTCATTTTCTTAAACGCGCAACCGGCAGTCCCAGCTGCATACGATATTTGGCCACCGTGCGGCGCGCCACCGGAAAGCCCTTTTCCTTGAGCATTTCGGCAAGCACCTCGTCGGGGTATGGGTTTTTCTTGTCTTCGCTTTCTATTATTCCCGCCAGAGCCTTGCGAATGGCGACTGTGGAATGCACGTCCCCGTCGGGCGTTACAAACTTGTCGTTGAAGAAGTATTTCAATGGGAACACGCCGAACTCCGTCTCAACATATTTGCTGTTGCTCACGCGTGAAACCGTGGATATGTCAAGCCCCGTGCGCTGCGCTATGTCGTGCAAAATCATCGGCTTCAGCAAAGTGTCGTCGCCCTCCATGAAGAATTCCTTCTGAAACTCAACTATCGCCTCCATTGTGGCGAGCAGGTTCTTGCGGCGGCGGTTTACGGCATTTATGAACACTTTTGCCGACTCCACCTTCTGGCGTGTGTAGATGTACGTGTCCTTCTGGCGGCGCGTGAGCGCGTTGCGGTTTTTGGAATACTCGGCTATGGTGTTGCGGAAAGAGCGGCTAACCCTCAACTGCGGCACTTCGCCCTCGTTGAGGTACACCCTAAGGTTGCCGTTCCCCTCGTTCTCCACGCGGAAGTCGGGCGTAACCTCCTGCGATGCCCCGGACGACAGCTCGTTAAGCGCACTGCCCGGGCGAGGGTTCAAATGCCTTATCTCCGACATCACCCTGTCCATCACAGCCTTGTCAACGTGCAGCCGTTCGGCTATCTTGTCCCAACGCTTGCGCGTAAAGTCCTTGTAGCACTTGTCAATCACCTGAAGCTCCAAGTCCTTGTAGGGCGACTTGTTGTCATCGGCGAGAATTTGTATTCGCAAGCATTCCTGCAAACTGCGCGCCCCGATGCCGCGAGGCTCGAAAGTCTGCATCACAGCCACAAGTTTGTCAATCTCCTGCGGCGAAACGTCGATGTTGTGGTATATGCCCATCTCGTCGCTAAGCCTCTGCGAATCCTTGCGCAGGAAGCCGTCGCTGTCGAGCGAGCCTATAAGGTAAACCATCACCCTTTTTTGCCCGTCCGTCAAATCATGCTCCGCTATCTGCGAAGTCAGTTCCTCGTAAAGCGAAGTCTGTTGTCCGAAAGGCAGACTGCCGCCCTTTTCTTCATCGCCGTTGTTTGAATTGAGCAGGTAGTCGGGTGTGTCGTCATCATTCAGATAGTCGGCAAGAGCGTCATCGCGCGAACTTTGCGCGCCCTCCGTCTCCGGCTCCTCAAAACCGTCCTCCGCAGACTCCTCCTCATCATGCCTTTCGCCGTCATCACCCTCCTCAAGAGCCTCGTTGTCGAGAATCTCGTCCTTTACGCGCTGCTCGAAATCGCGCAGCGGAAGCTCCAGAAGATGCACCTGCAAAAGCTGCTGCGGTGTAAGCGTCTGGCTTTGGGTCTGCTTTTGGATCTGTATCAGTCGTTGTGCCACTGAAGTGCGGTTTTTAGGAACTACAAAAATAGTTATAAATGGCGAAATCGTGAAAAAATGTCGGCAATACTTTCCTGTTATTTTCAACTCCCGTAACAATGCCGCCCACCTACCACGAAGCCGCCGCACATTTTGTTTGAATTTTGCCTAAACCGCTGATTGGCAGAATTTTGCAACGATTCGAGATTTCCGATGCAAGTTATTGTTTTACAGGGGATTGTAAACGCAGAAAAAAGGTCTGATGTAGTTTGAATTATATCAGACATAATTTTTTCTACATAGGACATAGTTTTTTCTACATCAAATGTATTTTTAGCGGTATTGGTTTTGCGCCATTTGTAGGGGCGTATTGCATACGCCCTGTACGCCATCGTATAAACCGCATCGCAAAACGCTGCCACAACACCGCAATCCGCGCAATTCAGGGCGTATGCCATACGCCCCTACAAGCGGTGCAATTTCTTGAATGATTGGTTGCTGCGTATTTGTACGGCGTATGAATACGCCCTATGCGACACTGCTCGAAATCACAATGCCTTGTGGTAGCAGCGGCGGCGTTTGTGCGTCTCGCTGTTAAGATATTTCCACTGCATCTGCACCTTTTCGTTCTCCTCAAGCTCGGGATTGGTCTCGCCGTAGCGGAAGCCCATCTTTATGTATGATGGTATGAGGTCGGCAAAAAGCAACGCGTTCACACCCTTGCTTTGATATTCGGGCTTCACACCCACAAGCAGCAGGTCGAGAATGTCGGAATGCTTCACGAAAAGGGCTTTCAGCAGGTGAAACCAGCCGAATGGGAACAATTTTCCGTGCGCTTTTTGCAGTGCGCGTGCAATGGACGGCATTGAAACGCCCACCGCCACGATTTCGTTGTTTGCATCCTCGACAATCGAAATCATGCGCATATCCAGCAGGGGGAAATATGTTTTCACATACTGGTCAACCTGCCTTTTCGACATCTTTGAATAGCCGAACAACGGGGAGTAAGCCTCGTTTATGAGGTCGAAAATGCGGTAGGGCAAGTCTGTGCCGCTTATCTCCTTGCGCGACTTTATGTGGTGCAGGTGCAGGTTCGAGCGTTTCATCACAATGTCCGCCACCCTCTGATAACCGTCGGGCACACTCTCGGGAACGTAAAGTTTCTTCTCTATCCAGTCGGTCTGCTTTTCGTAGCCCAACGCCTCCATGTGCCAGGGATAATACGGATAGTTGTATATGGTTGCCATTGTTGACAGTTGGTCGAAACCCTCTATCAGCATCCCCTCCGCGTCAATGTCGGTAAAGCCGAGCGGACCTACGATGTCGGTCATTCCCTTTTGCCTTCCCCACTCGCACACGGCGTTGAGCAGAGCCTCCGAAACCTCGCGGTCGTCAACGAAGTCAATCCAGCCGAAGCGCACATTGCGGGTGTTCCAAATTTCGTTGGCGCGGTTGTTGATTATCGCCGCCACGCGCCCAACAATCTTTCCATCCTTGTAGGCGAGGAAGTATTCCGCCTCGCAAAACTCAAAGGCGGGGTTTTTTTCTTTCGAGAACGTGGACTTCATGTCCTCATACAGGTCGGGCACGGAATAGGCGTTGCCCTTGTAAAGTTCGTAGTTGAACCTTATGAATTTCTTCAAATCGCGCTTAGTCTCAACGCGGCGTATTTCAACAGCCATTTATGCTTATTTCTTTTTCTTGGGTTTTAGTATTTCTGAATAGGTTTGCGGCGAATCGAGTATCTGCCGCACCGCGTCAAGGGTCTTGTCGCCGTTGAGCGAGTTGCGCACCGCCCCGCGCTTGTAATAGTAGCGCAGCATTATCTCGTTGTTCAAAAGTTTCTTGATTTCGGGCTTCCAATGATCGAAGTCGTAGCTTTCGTTGTGGGTCAGCTTTGCTTCAAGGGCCTTTATCTCGTTTGCCACGTCATAGCCCTCGAACTTGGCAACGCTCTTGAGCTGCTTCAGAACCTTTTCGCTCTGCTTGTCGTAAGAGAACTTTTCGGCTATGGCGTATTGCTTGAACTTTTCATACTCGTCGTCGGAAATGTCAAAGCTTTCCGGCTTGTCGATTTGCGGATGACGGTTTACGAAATCGGTAACAAAGTCAAACAGCACGCGGCTTGTGAGCATGGAGGGGCTTAGGTAAATCACAATGTTCGCAACGCTGTCAACCTTAACCACGCTGTCGGGCAAAATGCCTCCGCCGTCGCGCACCGGACGTCCGTTAGCCGTGTGGAAAACATGGGTCAGGCTGTCGGGAATCCTGCCCACCGAGCCGTCGGCATTGCGGTGGGAATAGTCAATAGCCTGTATGCAACGCCCCGAAGGGATATAATATTTGCTTGTGGTAACTTTCAGCATTCCGTCGTAGGGCAGCGGGCGCGTCTGCTGCACAAGCCCCTTGCCGTATGTGCGTGTGCCTACAACCACTGCGCGGTCGTAGTCCTGCAATGTGCCTGCCATGATTTCCGCCGCCGAGGCACTGCCGCCGTTCACAAGCACAGCGATGGGGATTTGCGTGTCAAAAGGTTCGCGCTGTGTCTTCAAAACCTGCTGCTCGCTTTTAACTTTTCCCTTGAGTTCCACCACGGTCTTGCCCTTGTCTATGAAAAGGTTTACAATCTCCACAGCCTCTTCGAGCGAGCCGCCGCCGTTTCCGCGCAGGTCGATAAGTAGTTTTTTCGCCCCCTGCCCCTTCAGCCCGGCAACGGCTTTGCGCATTTCGTCGGCGCAGCCCTGGGTGAACTGCGAAAGATATATGTAGCCGGCATCGCCGAGCATTCCGCTGTATGTTATGGCTGGAGTTTTTATCGCTTCACGAGTAACCTTCACTTCGCGCACCTTGTCCTCGCCGGGACGCTGTATTTTCAAAATGAACGTCGTGCCAGGCTCGCCGCGAAGCGCATCGCTCACGCTTGACGTGAAGTCGCCCGAATCCTCGCCGTCCTTCAACGGTCCGAAAGCCTTTCCGGCAATCTCTATTATGACGTCGCCGGCACGCAGTCCCGCCTTTGTCGCGGGGCAATTCTCAAACGGTTCGGCAACAATGCACCTTTTCAGCTCCTTATTATAATGTATGAGCGCACCCATGCCGCCATATTTTCCCGTGAGCATCTGCTTGAGGTCGCCGCGCTCGCTGTCGGCAAAATAGTTCGTGTAGGGGTCGAGCGTGGAAAGCATTGCGTCCGCCGCCTCCTTGATGAGCTTCGACGGGTTTATGGTGTCAACATAATAAAGGTCGAGTTGCTTGAAAAGGTGGTTGAACACATCGAGGTTTTTCCCCACCTCGAAATTGTGGTTCTTCTGCGCCGCCGACGGCAACGCAATAAGCAACGCCGCAACAGCGGACAAAACGGCTCTAAGTGCAGTTCTCATAGCCATTGCCTTTAAGCCCTGCACAGAGTGCTTATCTTCGTGCGTATCTCCTCCCATGTGTTTTCGGGAAGGACCGTGCCTGTTACCTGTATTACCGCCGTTGAAAGCAGCGTGCCTGCCTTGAGGCAAACTTCGAGCGGGCATCCGGCGGTGAAAGCGTACATGAACCCGGCGGTGAAGAAGTCTCCCGCCGCCGTGGTGTCAACAACTTTTTCAACCTCGCCCGCATCGCACGAGGCGAAACCGCCGGGCGCGGTCTTCGAGCGGGCTATGCTGCCGCGTGCGCCAAGCTTCACAATCACGGTGTCGCACACCGAGGCTATCTTCTCAAGCGATTTTTCAGGTTCAAGCCCGGTAAAGGCAAAACTCTCCTCTTCGTTGGCGAAAACAATGTCAACACTTTCGTCCACAAGCTTCGTGAAAAACTCCCTGTCCGCCTCCACAATATTATAGCTCGCCATATCAAGGCACACCTTCATGCCGAGTTTTTTTGCAAGCTCCACGGCGCGGTTCATCAGCGCGTGGTTCTGCACCAAGTAGCCTTCAAGGTAAAGATACTTGCAGCCCCGCAGCATTTCCTCGTCCAAGTCCTCCGGCTCAAGCGCAGCCGCCGCGCCGAGGAATGTGGCAAAAGTCCTCTGCCCGTCGGGCGAGATGAAAGTGGAGGCAACGCCGGTGGGCATGGATGCTTTGCGGAAACACGCGTTTACCCCTGCGGCGGTCATCGTGCCAGAATAGAAGTGGCCGTATTCGTCATCGCCCACCTTGCCTATGAACCCCGGAGTGCGCCCAAGGTGCGCCAGCGCCAGCATGGCGTTTGCCGCCGAACCGCCAGTGGCGCGTGAGGGGCCAAGCCTCTTAATGCTTTCGCTCACCTCGCCGAAGCGTTTTTCGTCTATAAGCTGCATCGAGCCTTTCGGCAGGTTCATGGCGGCAAGCGTGCCGTCGTCTTCAATATGTGCCAATGCGTCAACCAGCGCATTGCCCATGCCTATGATTTTATCCATTGTGTCAGAATTTTAGTGCAAAGATAATGAAAACGGCGGTAATATTATTGCGGAGATTTGCGATGTGGTTCATGCGGCAGCGTACAGGGCGTGTGCCATACGCTTTCACGGCAAGTTATTTGTTGATTAATCGCATATTGTATATATGTAGGGGCGTATTGCATACGCCCGAAGTGCGCCACTTCGCAATGTTG
>CAVCON010000119.1:0-7452 GCA_963603805.1 Oscillospiraceae bacterium | reverse complement strand
TATATCAGACATAATTTTTTCTACATAGGACATAGTTTTTTCTATATCCGATGTAGTTTTAGTGGTATTGGTTTTGCGCCAATTGTAGGGGCGTATTGCATACGCCCTTTACTCCACCGCCCGAGCCGCACCGCAAACCGTCGCAATTTAGGGCGTATGCAATACGCCCCTACAAGCGGTGCAATTTTCTGATTAACTACCGTTTATTCGTTTGTAATACATATCGCATACGCCCTGTACGCCACCGCATGAACCGCACTGCAAACCACCGCCACAACATTGCAAAACCGCGCAATTCATGGCGTATGCCATACGCCCCTACGGTGGCGCAATTCTTTGATTAATTGAATACTGTGTGCTTGTGGTGCGTATTGCATACCCCCTGCGGCGGCGCAATTTCTTGGGTAATATATTGTATAATTGCGGTGGGCGAGGGTGGGGCGAACGAAAAGGGGCACACCGTTACGGCATGCCCCTTTGTGCGTTTGTGTTATGCTTTTTGTCAGTTGAGCGTCAGCTTCACTGTCTGCACGTCGCTGCTGTTCGGGCCTACCATTATTTCAAAGTCTCCCGGCTCGCTTACGAATTGCAGATCTGCGTTGTAGAATTTGAGCATCGGCTCGCTTATCTCGAATTCCACGGTCTTGCTTTCGCCGGCTTCAAGGTGTACGCGCTTGAAGCCTTTCAACTCTTTCACGGGACGGATTATTGAAGCCGCGATGTCGTGGATGTAGAGCTGCACAACCTCATCTCCGGCGCGGTTTCCCGTGTTGGTAACTTTCAGCGAAGCGGTTACTTTGCCGTCTTTGCCCATTGAGCTTGCGCTAAGCGAGAGCTTGCCGTACTCGTATGTGGTGTAGCTTATTCCGTAGCCGAAAGGATACGCCGAAGCCATGGTTACGTCCATATAGTTCTGGGCATACTTGATGAACTTCGAGTTGGGGTCAACAGGGCGACCGCCTCTGTAGCGTGCGTATGTAAGCGGCAGCTGGCCCGTAACCTGCGGGAATGTGGTTGTGAGCTTTCCGCTCGGATTGCGGTCGCCGAACACAACGTCTGCAATGGCGTGGGCGGCTTCAGTTCCGCCGTGCCAGGTCTCCACGATAACCGGGGCGTTTGCCTTTTCCCACCTCATTGCCACGGGGCGGCCCGTGATGTAGAGCAGAACAACAGGTTTGCCGGTTTTGAGGAGTGCCTTGAAAAGTTCGCGCTGCACGTCGGGCATTTCAAGGTCTGTGCGGCTCTGGCTTTCGCCGGTCATGTCGGTAAGTTCGCCAAGCGCGGCAATCACAACATCGCTGTTTTTGGCAACTTCAACGGCTTCCTTCACCATGTCTTCTGCGGAACGCGCATCGCGCCCAACGTCAAAATTCTTAATCTGTCCGGCTGCCTCGTAGTCAGGGTTGGCGAACACGTTGCTTCCACGTGCGTAAACCACTTCGCCGTTGTTGCCCACAGCCTCCTTGATTGCGTCGTATATGCCGAGGTTGGGCTGCGACGAACCGTTGCCTGTCCAGCAGCCGTAAAGGTTGCGCCCCGATTTGCCGAGCGGGCCTATCACGGCAATCTTGCCCTGCTTTTTGAGCGGCAGTATGTTGCCCTCGTTCTTCAGCAGTACGATGCTTTCACCCGCAAGCTGGCGTGCAATGTCGATGAACTCCTTTTTGCGAACGGCGGTGGTAACTTCCTTTTCGGAGTGCCCACGGTTTGCGTCCTCGAACAGTCCGAGTTCCCACTTGGCCTCGAGCACGCGGCGGCACATTGTGTTTATCGTCTCTTCGCTCACTTTTCCGTCGCTCACCAACTTGTGAAGGTGTTTCAGGTATGCCTGCGAACACATGTCGATGTCGATGCCAGCGTCTGCGGCAAGTTCGGCGCAGCGTTCCTGATTGTCGATTCCGTGTGAGGTCATTTCTGCAATTCCGTTGTAGTCGGTAACGGTGAAACCCTTGAAGCCCCATTTTTTGCGCAGCACGTCGTCCATGAGCCATTTGTTGCCCGATGCCGGCATGAAGTCGATTACGTTGAATGAGGACATCACGCTCCTGACTCCTGCCTCGACGGCGGCCTGGTAGGGAAGCATATACTCGTTGAACATTCTGATGCGGCTCATGTCAACAAAGTTGTAGTCGAGACCCGACTCCACAGCGCCGTAAAGGGCGTAGTGTTTCAGGCAGGCGGCAATGTTTGTGTTTTTCTTCATATCCTCCTGATAGCCGTAAACGAGTGATTTCGCCATACAGGCACTCAGAAACGGATCTTCGCCGTTGCCCTCGGCAATTCTGCCCCAGCGCGCGTCGTGCGCCACGTCAACCATGGGCGAATAAGTCCAGTTTACGCCGTATGCCGAGGCTTCTATTGCGGCGATGCGCGCAGCCTTGCGTACAAGCGTTGTGTCCCACGAGCATGACTGTGCAAGGGGGATTGGGAATATTGTGCGGAAACCGTGTACAACGTCAAGACCTACGAGAAGGGGTATTTTAAGGCGCGATTCGTTCACAGCCACTTTTTGCAGCTCGCGGATTGCCTTGGGGTCGCTCACATTCAGCACCGAACCAACGAGACCTTTTTTTATGTCGCCGTAGATGTCGGTCTTTTCCGACACGCCGGTGTTGGCCTCATGCCCGTCGGGGAGTACGAGCTGCCCGATTTTCTCGTCAAGTGTCATCTTTCCCATCAGCTCGGTTATGAACTGGTCTTTCGACACCTTGATTTTCTTTCCCTTTTCACGCGAGGCGAATGACGCGGTCATTGCCAGGGCGCAGAAAGCAAGGATTGTAAGATTTCTGGATTTCATACTTTTATTTGTTTGCTATGTTCTGATATTTCAACGGCAAAGTTAGCAAATTGTTTGCAAGCACGGTGCTGCCCGGCGGCGTTAATCAAGACAAAAGCGGCTTGGCACTCCAAATGCGCCAAGCCGATTAAGTTATGTGCAACCAGCAGTTATCTTATGGTAATCTCCCCGCGCAGGTCGCAGTCCATAAGCTGGCGTATTCTTTCGTTCGACAGGTTGTGCCCCACGAGGAACATGAGTTTCGTAATGGTGCTTTCCACAGTCGCGTCGTGTCCGTTCACAACCCCCGTCTCGAGCAGCTGAAGCCCTGTGCGGTAGCGGCTCATCTCTATCGAGCCTTCGCTGCACTGCGTAACGTTCACCACGATTATGCCCTTTGCCTCGGCCTCTTTCAAAAGCTCTATCAGCCATTTCTTCTGCGGGGCGTTTCCCGAGCCGTAAGTGCGCAAAACCACGGCACGCAACCCGGGGATGTTGACTATGGAGGATATTATCTCGCGGCGTATTCCGGGGAAAAGCGTTATCACAACCACGTTGCTGTCCATCACATAGTGGGGCTTGAACACGTTGTCCTTTTGCGGGCGGCGGATTATGGCGTGGTTGTATTTGATGTGTATTCCGGCGTGTGCGAGCCAGGGGAAGTTGTATGAGCGGAAAGCGTTGAAGCCCTCGGCGTTAATCTTTGTTGTGCGGTTTCCGCGCAACAGGCGGTTTTCGAAAAACACGCACACTTCCGGCACCATGGCATTGCCATCCGCGTCCTTTGCGGCGGCTATCTCGATTGACGTAAGCAGGTTCTCGCGTCCGTCTGTGCGCAGCATACTGATTGGCAGCTGTGAGCCTGTGAGAATTACAGGTTTTGTAAGTCCTTGCAGCATGAAGCTGAGCGCGGATGCGGTGTACGACATCGTGTCGGTGCCGTGAAGAACTACAAAGCCGTCGTAGTTGTCGTAGTTGTCGGCAATGACCTTGACGATGGCCTGCCAATTTGACGGCTCCATGTCGCTGGAATCTATCGGCGGGTTGAAGGCGTAGGAGTGAATGTTGTAGTCAAAATCCTCAAGTTCCGGGATCCAGCGGCGCACATGGGCGAAGTCGTAGCTTTCCAACGCCCCGGTATGCCGGTTTTCTATCATTCCTATTGTTCCGCCTGTATAAATGATGAGTATATTGGCGGAGGTGTTTATATTCTTCATGGTGCAAAAGTAACATTATGACACCAAACTACCAAGTTTTTGCGCCAAAAACAGAGGTGACGGTTTGTTTTTGCTCTGTAAAGTGGCGTGGGGCGGGTGTGGAAGCCTTTGTGCTTATGCCAATGCCGCCCCAAATTCCGTATTTTGCCCAAAATTGCGTAACGTATTGATTTACAGAAAAATGTCTTTGTCTTGAATGGTCGGTATAACGATTTGTTTTTCAGTGCATTGCAAATGGGCAAAAAAAGGTCTGATGTAGTTTTAATTATGTCTGATATAATTTTTTCTATGTCCTATGTAGTTTTTCCTACATCAAATGTAGTTTTAGCGGTATTGGTTTTGCGGAAATTGTAGGGGCGTATTGCATACGCCCTTTACACCACCGCATGAACCGTACCGCAAGCCACCGCCGCAACATTGCAAATGTGGCGCAATCCGGGCGTATGCAATACGCCCCTACAAGCGGTGCAATTTTCTGATTAATTACCGTTTATACGTTTGTAACACATATTGCATACGCCCTGTACACCACCGCATGAACCGCACCGCAAACCACCGCCGCAACATTGCAAATCCGCGCAATTCGGGTGGGCATCATTCGTTCCACAGCGGTACAATTTAATGATTTATTGCGTTTCGCGATAATTGTAGGGGCGTATTGCATACGCCCTGTACACCGTCGCATAAACAGCACCGCAAACCACCGCCGTAACATCGCAAATCGGCGCAATTCATGGCGTATGCAATACCCCCTACATATATACAACATACGGCTTATCAATAATTTATCTGCCGAAAGTCTATGTTGCGTATGCCTTGTACGCCATCTTCTGGATTATACACGATTGGGTGGCATGAAAAATCCCTGTCGCATGGTGCGCGGCAGGGATTCAAGGTTTTATTTTATGGAAAGAAAAGGCTTTACCAAGCGTCCTCGGGCGTGAGGCCGTTGTAAACGTTCTTGGGTGCAAACTCAACATAGTCGAGCACGAACATTGTCGAGGCGTTAGCAAGCACACTTTTGAAACGAATATAGTATGTCTGGTCGGGATATAGGTTGCCTGTGTAGAATATTTTGCGCAGGCGGTGTTCGGAGCGCACGTTGTAGAGCGTTGTGTTGACAACTCCGCCCGTTGACGGACCTTCGTGCTTGCATCCCATCATGTAGCCGTGGTTGCGCATATTGCGGTCGCGCTCGCGGTTGAGGTCCGGGTCTTCGCCCTCATAGAGTGCCCAGCCGATAAGCGGGTTGGACACCTGTATGCGCTCATCAATGGGAAGCCCTTCGGCTTGCAGGTTGTTCTTGTCAGTTCCGAAGTACAGCTGCGCCATTCCACGGTTTGCCGAGTAGGAGTAAACAAGGCGCACTTCCCATGAGCCTTCAAACGGAACGGGCGGCAGACGCAGGGTGAAGTCATACTGTCCCGTGATGTTGTGCTCGTCGCAGTACATATCGTTCCAACCGCAGTTGTAGCCTGTAAGGTAATGGTAGTTTGTCCCCTCTGCGTTGAGCGTGAGGTAGTCCACATATCCCTTGGGCAGGTAGATGCCGTTTTGTCCCTCCATAATGAACAGGCCGTTTGTTATGAGTTCCGGATAGTACGTGGAGAGGTCCATGCGGATGCGTTGGTTGAGCACTTTGCCGGGAACGTCGCTGCTGTAAACCAGTATGTCGTCAATGGGGTAGTAGAAGCCGTTGAGCGCGTTGTTGTCGTAGTCGCCGTTGTTCGACCTTACGCCTATGCCGGGTATCTCAACGAGTGTTTCGGTGTAGGTGTCGGGGTCGTATGTCGAGTAGCGGTTGATTCGTATTCCGTCCGTGCTCGGGCCTTCGGTCATCTTAATCATTCTGCGGTGGGAGGGCGACATGCTTTCCCAGAAGTTGTCGCAGTTTATTGAAAGGCGCGAAGGGTTCTTGTATGAGAAACCGTATTCAGTGCGGTGAACCACAAGCCAGTTGTAGGGTATGCGCGAGGGGAGGAGGTGATATGCCACAAACTCGTTCACGGCGTTTGTTGTGTCGGTGAGTTCCGTGCCGTGGGCGGAGGGGTATGCCTCGGCGCACTTGGTTTTGATTTGATCCAAAATCTGTTCTTCGTTCACAACTACGCCGCCTTCCATGACCGGCATGGCGATGCCCCATTTCTCGTTGAACACGCTGTCGGTCTCAAGCAGCACTGTGTAGCCGAAATACCTGTGCTGCGGGATTATGTCGTTCCAGTTGGGGTTGCCGGTGTACTTTTCGGGCAGGTCGCGCTTTTCGTATTCCTCGTCGCGGTACTTTGTGAGCTTTGCCGCCCAGCCGGTTTTTTGAAGCAGCAGGGAGAAAATCCTTGCGTTGGCGGCGTTCTCAATCATGTTGCCGATGTATGCGTTCGACAGCATCACAACGCGGTCAACCACGTGCACGTATCCGTTTTCAAGCTCGTGGTCGCGCGAAATCACTCGTGCGTCGCTGTTTATCACTGTTACCGCCCTGCCGTTTATGGTGTCGAAGCGTATTGTCATATATCGGTCGTCGGCGTTGGTGATAGGCATCGTGCCCTCGTTGAGGTCGGCAATGCGGTAAGCGTCGCCGTCCTTGCTGTCGAGTATGCTGCACCTGACGATGCGCTCTGCAACCGAGTCGCCCACCTGCTCTATCGGGAAATCCTTCTGGTTGTAAATGGAGTCGAGCAAATGGTGCATCGCCTGGTCGGTTGGGGCGAAAACGGTGTAGTTTCCGCGTGCCGACAAAAGGTCGGAGAACGTGGACTTCGACTTCGCGCTCAGCTTCACCTTGCGCAATACGTATGAGTAGAGCTGGAAGCTGTCGCTTTTTGCCAGATAGCTGGTTATCATGTCCCCCTTGAATGTGTAGAGGTTCGAACTGTCAATGCTGTCGGAGCAGCTTGACAAAGTGCTGAGCGTTGCGCAAACGGCAACCGTTGCAATGCAGGCCAGTAGTTTCTTTATTGTTCTCATGTTGTAGAATGTTTCAATAATACCAACGCCCTTGGCGAATGATGCGCCGTTGGGCGGAAAAACTCTTCATAAATCTAACGGCTACAAATTTAGTTTATTTTTGATTTGTGCGGTATTTTTAGGAAAGAAAAAATGCGTGCGGTGCAAAATATTTTTTTCAGAAGAAGTTTTTATGGCTTTCTGCAAGTGTTTTTCGGGAGTGGTCAAAGCCGCAGTGGAGGGTGGAAAGTGAACTTTTGCCTTGGCTTGGTTATCTTCGTTTAGGGCATGAAATCACAAAAGACAGGGTTGCCCCATGTCCCTCATGGCATATCCGCGTGGGCGGCTTCGTTGCAGAAAAACAGCATGAGCGTTCCGATGACGTAAAGTGTTGGTTTACAGAAAAATAAGTCTTTATAATACACCCAATGTAACGATTTGTTTTTCAGATGTTTGCAAGCGGCGAAAAAAGGTCTGATGTAGTTTGAATTATATCAGACATAATTTTTTCTACAT
>CAVCON010000118.1:0-7454 GCA_963603805.1 Oscillospiraceae bacterium | reverse complement strand
AAAGGGCGTATGCCATACGCCCCTACATATATACCGTATGCAATCAAAAACAACATACACCGTTCATATAATTTCCGCAGAACCCAAATTGGTTGTACTTTTCCAAACACCCCAAAAACTACATTTGATGTAGGAAAAACTATGTCCTATGTAGAAAAAATTATGTCTGATATAATTCAAACTACATCAGACCTTTTTTCGCCGTTTGCAAACATCTGAAAAACAAATCGTTATACAAGATGGTGAACGTATGGTTATCGCTTTGGAAATCAGTGCGTTGCGTAAGCTTGGGGCGGTTTTGCAGTTTTATCTGCATATTCCGCCGTACTCTGCATACCATTCGGCGAAACGGCGCGTGCCTTCGGTGATGTTGACAGTCGGGGCGTAGCCCAATTCGCGCGAAATCTTGGAAGTATCTGCCGAAGTCATGTAAACATCGCCCGGCTGCATGGGAAGCATCTCGAACTCTGCCTTTTTGCCCAACGCGCTTTCGAGGGCGCGGACAAACTCCATGAGCCTTACGGGGTGGGAGCATCCTATGTTGTAAACCGTGGAGGGAACATCGCCCTGCGGGGCGTTGCCAATGGCGAGAAGCGTGCCGCGAACGATGTCGTCAATATATGTGAAGTCGCGAATCATGTCGCCGCCGTTGAAAAGGCGTATGGGTTTGCCCTCTGTTATGGCGTTGGCGAAAAGCACCGGCGACATATCTGGTCTGCCCCAAGGACCGTAAACGGTGAAATATCTCAATCCTGTGCTTCTTATGCCGTAAAGGGAGGAGTAAACGCGGGCCATAAGCTCGTCGCTCTTTTTTGTGGCGGCATAAAGGCTCTTGGGATTGTCAACCTTGTCGTCCTCGGAAAAGGGGGCTTTTGTGTTGCCGCCGTAAACGCTGCTCGAGCTGGCATACACGAGCGTGCTGCAATGGTTGCGGCAGCATTCCAGGATGTTAAAAAAACCTACAACGTTGCTTTCAATATAACTTCGCGGGTGGTCGATGGAATACCTTACGCCAGCCTGAGCGGCAAGGTTGCACACCACGTCGAACTTTTCTTCGGTGAAAAGCTTTTCAAGGCAACCGAAATCGGAAATGTCGAGCTTCTTGAACCTCAAATTACCATAAACGCCGCTTTCCCCCTTGTCTGCATCGCAAACACCAAGGGCGCGGAGGCGTGCAAGTTTCAGTTCCGGGTTGTAATAATTGTTAAGGCTGTCAATGCACACAACCTCGTCGCCCCGCCCTGCGAGCGCAAGCGAGAGGTGATAGCCTATAAATCCGGCACCGCCGGTAACAAGCACTTTCATTTCTCCAAAGTTTCGGGCGTCTTGCTTCTGACACCTATCATTATGTTTCTCGAATATGTTAAAAAGCCCACCGACTGCCCGAGTATCAGCACTGGATCGTGGCGGAATATTGCATAGCTCACAATCATTCCCGAGCCTACGAGACTTATTATCCAAAAGCCTATCGGCAATATGGAGCGGTGGCGGCGGTAGGAGTAATACCATTGGTATATGAAGCGCAGCGTGAAGATTATCTGCCCCGCCGAACCGTAGAGCAAAAGCCAGAAAGGAACTTTTTCGTTATGGAAGAACGACTGCATGAAATATTCCGCGTCGCCGAGCAGGTAGGTAACAGCCACAAGCGGCAGGGCGAACAGCACAACGCGCACCACGAGCGGTATTTTTGCCCACGCGCCTTTTATGTCGAGGTTCCACACGTATATATAATATGAAATGATCTGTCCGAGAACTATGGCGAAGTCGTTTCTTAGGCAGCCGTAAACAAACAGCAGTATGCTGCCCGCAAGGCTGCAAACCCAATACACCACTGGCGAGACCACGCGCCTCTGCCTCTCGGAAAGAATCCACTGTATGAGCATTCGGGCGGAGAAAAAGCCCTGGGCAATGAAACCCACCGCAAAAACCAAAGCGTTCACAGTAATCAGCATATTGGCGGCAGGTTACTCCGAAAGATTGTTCTCGCTGATATTGTAGCGTATGTGGCGGCTTCTCATCCAGCGAAAGGCGAAGCAGTCTTCAAACGGCTTTACAAGGCGGTTGCTAAGGTGGTATTTCGACACGCCTTGGGTTCGCGGATAATGGCGCACAGGCATTTCCTTCATCTTTCCGCCTTCGAGTGCAACGAGGGCGGCAAGAAAGCGGTGCATGCCGTTAAAGAAAGGAATTCGCTTGGCTATGTCGGAATGCAGGACTTTCAGTGGGCATCCTGTGTCGGTCGCGGTGTCGCCTGTCATGCTTCGGCGGAAGCCGTTGGCAATCTTCGACTGCATTCTCTTGCCCCAGGAATCCTTGCGGTTGGCGCGTATTCCCGCCACCATTTCAAAATCCTTGGCGTATTGCAGCAGCAAATTGAAATCTTCGGGGTTTGTCTGCAAATCGCCGTCAATATATCCCACGAGATGGCTTTCAACGAAATCGAACCCCGCCTTCATCGCGGTGCTAAGCCCATGATTTTCGCTTGAGGATATATAGTAGAAATCCTGGTTGCGCCCGCATATCTCGCGTATTTTGTCAAGGCTCGTGTCTCGCGAGCCGTCGTTGACGAAAAGCACGCACGATTTCACCGAAGATTTGCCGAGATATTCGCCCAAAGCCTTTTCGAGTGCCGGCATATTGTCCTCTTCGTTGTAAATTGGGACTATTATCGTAAATTCGTAGTTACTTGTCTTGTTTGCTTCCATTTGCTTTTGGCTTTAGGAGTGTTACGTTGTATATGAAGTTGTCGTCGCTGCCGTGTTTAGAGAAGCGGCTGCGGTTGCTGTTGTTGTATTTTCCGCAGAAAACGGTGTCGATGCCCAGCAAGGCGTTTTCGGGCAACTCTTCCGCGAGGGACTTATGGGACAAAAGCACGCAGGGTATGCGTTTCTTCAGTTCCGCGTTTATATCTGGCGAAGAGTATTCCAGCGGTCGTATCACGCGCGCGGCGGCATAGACAATCTCTATGCGCAGCTGCTCGCCGCCGTTGCTGTAAAAGGGAACGCCTTTAAGCATTGCCATGTCCTTTGTGGCGGAAATGCTTTTGTATTCGGGATTTGAGAAAGCTTTCGCCACAACCGGCATGGCAAACACCTCGGCTGCGGCAAACGCTACGGCAATTCCCACGACAATTTTCCGCGCCGTGCTTTTGCGGCTTTTGTCGCACCAGTATATAATAAGGAATGCCATAGTGTAGCAGCAGGGCATCATCATAGGCAAAAGGTAGCGCATCTTCTTTTCGGGCATAAGCGACAGCAGCACGAGTTGCGCCGTTGTCCATAATAATGCCATTGTGTATTGATTGCGCAAAAGGCCGAGTTTCTTGCGCCATACAGGGAACGCCAGGGCGAGAAGCATTAGCGGCGACCAGATGCCTGTCTCCACGAAAAAACGCCAGTAATAAAACCACGGTCTTACGTTATGGTTTTTCCACGAGCCGGTTTCCTTGTGGATTACATACTGTGCGGCTTCGGGGTGAGCGGTGAGAATAAGCAGATACCACCACGAACTGATGACGACGGCAAGCACTACCATGACAGCAAGCGGCATCTTCCTGCCTTTCATCTTGGGGCGGCGCACGGTGAGCGTGGCGATGAGCCACGGAAGAAGCAGCGCGTAAAGCGACACAGGCCCTTTGCTCATAAACGAAAGCCCTGTCATAATTCCCGCAAGCGTCATGTTGCGCCAGATGCGCACGTCCTCATAAAGACCGCGCCACAGGAAGTATATGCCGCCCATCATAAAAGCGTGGCAGTATATGTCCCACGTGGCGGTGCGGGCTTGCAGTATGATTTGGTAGCACGTGATGAGCATCAGCGAGGCAATGAAGGCGTAGTCGTCCCTTTGCGTTGCTTTTTTCGCAAGCAAAAAGAAAAACACCACGAGCATACACCCCGCCAGTCCGCTCACGGTTCGCTGCACTCCGAGGTTGTCGGGCGCGGCAAGCTGTGCTGCGGCGGCAAACCATGTGGGAAGCGGCGGCTTTTCCAAACGGTATTCGCCGTTCATGCGGGGAACGAGCCAGTCGCCGCCCTCCGCCATTTCGCGGGCGGTTTCAAGGTTGCGCGTCTCCATGATGTCGGGGCGGAGAAGCCCGTTGTTCACAAAAAACGCCACGAAGCACAACAAAGCAAGCAACAAAACCGCCTTGCGCGGTTTTGTTGCCTGTAAGCGCAGTCCGTCAATAGTCATAACGGAAAGTGTTTTACAACTTTATTCCGAGTTTCTTTGCAATATCCTTGGGGAGGGCGGCCTTGTTGACTACGAAGTTCATGGTTTTGTAAGCCACGTAGGGTTTCGAAGCGTAGAACATTCCTTTGTAAGGTCCGTATTCGCCCCAGGAGTTCTTCACCATGTAATATTCCGCGCCGGTGCTGTCTTTTGCAATGCCGTAGATAACCATTCCGTGGTCGTCGGTGGTCTCCCAGTTGTCGTAAGCCTTCTGGCGCATTTCCTGTGTGATGGTCTTCTCGCCGCTTGCGGATACAACGTTCTTGTCGGCTTTGCCGTCAGTTCCCGTCCAGCGTGCAGCGTCGCTGTGGCTCAAATCCTTGTCCTTGTCGTTCAGAGGCACACGCGTAACCGCACCGAATCCCTTTTCGCTAACGTCCGCGCCCCATGCTATGGTGTAGCCGGTCTTTACGGCGTTGTCGATAACCTCCATCATCTCGTTGAGCGGCAGGTTGTAGCTCTGCGCCCAGCGCCAGTTGTCCTGAACCTCAACCACGAAAGGCTGGTAGAAAGGATGGTGAGTGTAGGAAGTTATGGAAATGTAGTCGTCGGCATCCAGCCCGAGATATTCCACAAACGACTTCGGAGTGTAGGTCTTGCCGTTGTACTTGAAGCTTTCGGGGAGCTTGCCGAGATAGTTGTCGTAGATGGCCTCAACGTTCTTCTTCCAGATGGGCGAAAGGGTTATCTGGCGTCTCGAACCTGCCTCGGGCTTCCATTTTGCCACGGCGTTGACCACTGCGCCTGCAACGGTTGAAAGTTCGCTGAAGTTGAAAAGGCTGTCGCCCTGCAACGAACCCGGGGCGGGCATGGCATCCTGCGGAACGAGACCGTAGTTCTTCATGCAATAAAGCACATCGTAGAAGCTTCCGCCCTCGGCAAACGAAACATCACCGTGCATTCTCACGGCAGCCTCGGCGCGGTCGGTCATGGTGTGGTGCACAACAAACGACTCGCAGAGGTCGAACGTGCCCTTGCCCTTGCGCAAAAGTTCCGCCTCAAGGAAGCCCAGAGTGGAGTAGCACCAGCAGGTTCCCGAGCGGTTCTGGTCCTTTACGGATGTGATGGGGACTTCTTTTACCACGGTGAACTTCACCGTATCCTTTTTTTCTTCGGCATAAGCCGACGATGCAATCAGGGCCATTGCCATGAATGCAAAAAACAATTTCTTCATTATAGTGTTATTACTGTTTGTTTTTATTGGTTTCCGTTCAGGCTTCGCGGTTGCGCATAAACTCCTCAACCTCGTCCACGTGGTAGGGTATGCGCTTCTTGCCTATGAAGCGGCATCCGCTTTCGTTAATCAGCACATCGTCCTCAATGCGTATTCCCCCGAAGTCGCGGTACTCGTCAATCTTGTCGAAGTTCAGGAACTGCGCGTTTGTGCCGTTCTTGCGCCAGTCGTCAATGAGCGCGGGTATGAAGTAAATTCCCGGCTCGTCCGTTACCACAAAGCCCTTCTGCAACCTGCGCCCGAAACGGAGCGCGTTTGTGCCGAACTGCGTGGACGGGCGCACCTCGTCGTCAAATCCCACATAAACCTGGCCAAGCCCCTCCATGTCGTGAACGTCCATTCCCATGGAATGCCCCAGACCGTGGGGTAGGAACATGGCGTGTGCGCCCGACTTGAGCGACTCTTCCACATCGCCCTTCATCAGCCCAAGCTGCTGGAGGCGTTCGGTTATTATGCGGCAAACGGCAAAATGCACGTCCCACCATTTCACGCCGGGTTTTGCAACCTCAAGCACATGGTCGTGGCATTCCACAACTATATTATATATGTCCTTCTGCTTTTGGGTGAACACACCGCTCACTGGGGTTGTGCGCGTGTTGTCGGAGCAATAGTTCTCGTTTGTCTCCGCCCCCGCGTCAACAAGAAACAGTCTCCCGGCCTCCAGTTTTGCCGTGGAGGGGTTTCCGTGCATCACTTCTCCGTGCTGGGTGGCTATGGTCTGGAACGACACCATGCAGCCGTGGGCGTTGGCAATGCCGTCAACCGTGCCGCCGATATACTGCTCGGTAACTCCGGGGCGGCAAAGGCGCATCGCCGTGGTGTGCATCTCATACCCTATCTCGGCGGCGCGCTCAAGTTCGGCTATTTCCTCATCGGTTTTCGTGGTGCGCATTTTCACCACTGCGGCAATCAGCTTCAGCGAAGCTGCGTCCTTTTGCTGCGAGGGGTGGATGCCGAGCAGGTCCATTATCTGTATCTTTGTGTCAAAGCGGTAGGGCGGCAGAAAGTGAACCGCCTCGCCCTGCGACTGCGCCGCCGCGATTATGGCGGGAAGCTCGCGCATGGCGGCAACATGGGCAACGCCCGTCTGCTCCGCCATTTCGGCAACGCTCGTTACCGAGCCGTACCAAACAATGTCCTCAATGTCAATCTCGTCGCCCACAAGGTATTCGCGGTCGTTGTCAACGTCGATAACGCCCACAAGCCCGTTGCGGTGCAGACCGAAATAGTAGAGAAACGAACTGTCCTGACGGAATTTGTATGTGTTGGATGGATAGTTTGCCGGGCTGTCGTTATTGCCGAACAAAACAATAAGTCCGCCACCCACAAGCTTTTTCAGCTCGTTGCGGCGTTCCACGTAAGTGCTTTTGCTAAACAACATGATTAATTCTGTTTTATGCTTTGCAAAGTTACTAATTATTTTGCATTTAAGGCAATTGGCTGACATTTGTTAAGCATACCACACAAAGCCGGCTTGATTAACGAGGTGGTGAAATCCGCTTAATATGTGCAAGCTGCAATAAATCAATAAAAAGTATTGTTGTAGGGGCGTATTGCATACGCCCTGAATTGCGCGGCCTTGCAATGTTGTGGCAGCGGTTTGCATTGCGGTTTATGCGGTGGTGTACAGGGCGTATGCAATACACCATACAGACACATAAACAACAATCAGTAAGGAAATTCCACCGCTTGTAGGGGCGTATTGCATACGCCCTGAATTGCGCGGATTTGCAATGTTGCGGCGGCGGTTCGCGATGCGGATTAGGCGGTAGTGTTTAGGGCGTATGCAATACGCCCCTACATTTATACCGTATGCGATCAAAAACAACATACATCGTTTATACAATTTCGGCAAAGCCAAAATTATATGCTTTTCCCAAACTCCCCGAAAATTACATTTGATATAGGAAAAACTACATAGGATGTAGAAAAAAATATGTCTGATATAATTCAAACTACATCAGACCTTTTTTCGCCACTTGCAAACATC
>CAVCON010000117.1:0-7509 GCA_963603805.1 Oscillospiraceae bacterium | reverse complement strand
CCGCAAGCCAACAGGTAATTGACAAAAATATCTTACCTTTGCAACGAAAAATTACAGCTTATGAACAAAACAGGAAAAACTTTTCTCACAATCATATTCGCCTTGTTCGCCGCCTTGGGTTTTGCACAAAACAAAAACCTCGCGACAAAAGGTGTGGTTTATGTTTTCGGCGTTGGCGACTCCATGAGGGATTCCACGGTTTACATAACGTCGGTGCAGAGAATAGAGGACGGCAACTTCCAGAAGCGCACAAAATTCCTGCTCGACCGTCCGTATTTCTCCCTCCAGCTTAAGGCGCACTTCACCAAGACGCTCAACGATCCCAACCGCCTTTGCATAATATACTATTCCAGAAGCGAGAAGAAAGCCAACAAAAAGTTCCTGAAAGTACGCAAGAACTACCTTGACGAAGGGGCTTTGCTCAAACAGCTTTCGCCGGAGGAATTCAAGTTCAATTCGGTATCGAATGCGGTGCACCAGGAGAGCAACGAGAAAATAGACGAGGCTTTCGGGGTGGATTACCAAGAATAACTGAATGACGGAAACGCAGACATACAGCATTGCCGGACACATTGTAAGGGCGGACTATGCTTGCATTCCGCGAAAAGCGGCGGAGATTGTTCCGTCGTTCCAGCCGTTCCTTACAGAAAATGCGGGGGACGATGCCGTGCTTCACATCACCGTTGACGACAGATACCGCCCCAACATGGAAGAGCTGGACCTGATAAAAAAGTTTCCGTCGGGCGACTCCGAATACAATCTGTTCGGACGCAAAGACAACGGTCTTGTTGTGGCGTTCTGCGATTGCGACCACAAGCCAATGGCGGTTATTGACATGGCCCCCGATTTCAGAAGTTCGCTCATCGCGGTGCTGCCGCAGGATAAGCGGTACGTCAGTGCGCTGTCGAACGCCATAATGATTTCCTACACATTCGCAACAAGCCACCTCGCCACCGTGGCGGTGCATTCCTCAACCGTACTCTACGAAGGCAAAGGCTATATGTTCCTCGGAAAAAGCGGCACAGGGAAGAGCACGCATTCGCAGGCGTGGCTCAGAAACTTCGACGGGTGCGAGCTTATGAACGACGACAATCCCATTATGCGCATCATTGACGGCAAGGTGATGGTTTACGGCTCGCCCTGGAGCGGAAAGACTTCCTGCTACAAGCAGCTTTGCGCCCCCGTGGGTGCGATGGTGGCCCTTGTACAGGCGAAATGCAACAAAATAACCCGGCTTGGCAACGTGAGGGCTTTTGTCAATGTGTTTTCCGCCGCAAGCACCCTTTTGTGCCACAAAGACTCATACGAGGCTATCCTTGAAACAATGCTGCACATCGCCGAGAGCGTGCCAGTTTATATGCTTGAAAACCTGCCGGATGACGATGCCGCCAAACTTTGCAACTCCACAATTGTATGCAGGTGAACTCCCCGGACATTTACAGGCTTTGCTATCCCTACATGAAGCAGCTTCTTGAAAGCAGGGACGATGTGGAATATGTTACCATCTCCGCTGTGGGAAGCAGCATGGAGCCTTTTTTTGAAAGTTTCCGCGACATTCTGAAAATGGAAAAGTGCGAAAAGGCAAAGGTCAACGACTTTGTGCTTGCGTTCACGGAAGACGAAAGATTTGTGGCCCACCGCGTGATTGCCGTCGATGACGAAAAATTCACCATGCGTGGGGACGCCAATGTTTACGGCACAGAACAGGCAAAGCACAAAAACATCATAGGCAGGATAACGGCTTACCGCAGGAGGGGTGAAAGGAAATTCCACAGCATGTATTCGTGGAAGTGGAGGCTCTACACAATCCTGTGGCCAAGCAACCCTCTGGCGAGACGCATACTGCTCGCTTTCCACCACCATGTGTACCTTAAATTGCTTTGGCTTGCATTCAAGCCAAAATGGATGAAGTTTGACAAATTAATAAACAAGAAATGAGATTAGACAAATGTTTTGAGATGCACACGCTTGCAGGGCAGAACATAGTTGTGCCCCACAATGTGAAAAGCTATGACTTCACCAACGTGCTCACACTCAACGAGACGGCAACCGTAATATGGGAGCGAATGAACGAGGGGGAGTTCGAGGTGGTGGATTTGGTCAAGAGCCTCACCGACACTTATGATATTGACGAAGAACAGGCTCGCGAAGACGTCTCCTCAATACTCGGAACAATGCGCAAGCTCGAAATGATAATCGACTAAGGCAAAAACCGCATAACCCATTGAGTTGCAAAAGAATAGCTTTGCATAAGCTTTTTCTTCCAACGATTTGTTTTTCAACAGGTTGCATGGCGGTGAAAAAAGGTCTGATGTAGTTTGAATTATGTCTGATATAATTTTTTCTACATAGGACATAGTTTTTTCTACATTTGATGTTGTTTTTGGGGTGTTTCAGAAAACACATTCCACTGCTTGGCAAACACTCTTTATTTCGTTAGATTTGCAGCATGAACACAATGGCGAGAATTTTAGCCACAACAGTTGTCATGGCTGGTGCGCTTGTGCAATGCCTTGCGCAAAAGGTGTGGCATCAGGAATGGCTCAATCGCAGCACGGAGCTTTGCGACTCGGTGTGGAAGCACTATCGCGAGGGCGGCACCTTGCTTCTTAGGGAGAATTTCAACCCTGCCGAGGATTTCAAGGCGGATTATCTTGCAGAATCCCAGAATGCACGTACCCACGCCTTCCTGTGGCCATACAGCGGCACACTGTCGGCAGAAGCCGCCAAGTATGAGGTTTTGCCCTCGCGCAAAAGGCTCAAAGCCATCAAGCGGCTTGTGGCGCAGGGGCTTGATTTGTATCTCGACACTGTGAGGAAGCCCGCAGGATACGCCTCATATACAAAATACAATCCCGCGCCCGACCGCTTCTATGACGACAACGTATGGATTTGGATAGACTTTGCCGACCTCTACACCGCCTCGAAAGACAGAGAGTTCCTCAAGCGGGCGGAAATGGTCTGGAATTTCGTGGTTTCCGGGCGAGACAGCATACTTGGGGACGGCATTTACTGGTGCGAACAGCGCAAGGAGTCGAAAAACACCTGCTCAAACGCTCCCGCCGCCGTGTTTGCGCTTAAACTCTACACCGCCACACTGAACAAAAAATACCTATCCGCCGGAAAGGAACTGTATGAATGGACACGGAAAAACCTATACGACACCGGGGAAAGGGTATATTCCGACAACATAAGGCTTGACGGCAAAATAGGACGCGCAAAATTCTCCTACAACTCGGGGCAGATGCTACAGGCCGCCTCCTTGCTTTACCAGCTTACGCTTGACAACAGATACAAACTCGAAGCCGACACCCTTGCCCAAGCCTGCGCCGAAAGGTTCTTCATTAAAAATGAAAACGGTGAACCGAGGGTGAGGATGCACGACGTATGGTTTGACGCAGTTATGCTGCGAGGATTTTTAGAATATTCAAAATTGCGCCCCAACAGCCGTTACGTTGAAGTTTACCGCAACACACTTGAGGAACTGTGGGAAAAATCGCGGAACAGTGCCGGACTTATAGATTTTTCGCGCACATCGGGCAAAGACCGCGCCTTCTGGCTGCTCGGCGAATGTGGGGCAGCCGAAATGATGGCGAGGCTCGCCGGCGCAAAATGGTGAGAGAAACCGGCACAATGCACTTTTTCGTACACAAAAGGGAGGTTTGATTGCAATTTTGCAGTTTCCGCCACACAAAACAGGCAATTTGTAAACCTACAACCTTTACCTGCAAGACAAAAAGGCTTTTCGCGGCAAATAGGCGCGGCTTTTGAAAGCGCATATCCATAAAAAAGCTAAATTTGCAGGTAAAGTAACTTGCGTATGTCCGCACACAACGCGGCGCACGCATATATCATAAGAACATTTACAGACATGGACAGCAAAAACAACTCCACCGCCCCCCAGGGCAAAGGCGTTATAGAAAAAGACAACGTTACCGTCCGCTTCAGCGGCGACTCGGGCGACGGAATGCAGCTTGCGGGGAACATCTTCTCAACCGTTTCAGCCATAGTTGGGAACGACATCTGCACATTCCCCAACTACCCCGCCGACATACGCGCCCCGCAAGGCACACGAAGCGGTGTGTCGGCTTTTCAGGTGCATATAGGCAACGGCAAGGTTTACACGCCGGGGGATATGTGCGACGTGCTGGTGGCAATGAACGCCGCCGCGCTCGCCACGCAATACAAATTCTGCAAACCCACAGCCGCAATCATAACCGACTCGGACAGCTTCAAGGAATCAGACCTTAAAAAAGCCGGCTATTCAACCCTCGACCCCGTAAAGGAGCTTGGCATAAAAAACGAGATAGTTTCCGTGCCTATAACAACAATGGTGAAAGACTGCCTTGCCGACAGCGGAATGGACAACAAAGCCATCCTGAAAAGCCGCAATATGTTTGCGCTCGGTCTTGTCTGCTGGCTTTTCAACCGCAACCTTGAAGCGGCAAAGCAGATGCTGCGCGACAAATTCGCCCGCAAACCCGAAGTGGCGGAAGCCAATGTAAAGGTGCTCGAAGCGGGATATGACTACGGCCACAACACTCACAGCTCCATTGACCACACATACCGCATAGAAACCGCCGCACAGAAGGAGAAAGGCAAATATATGGACATAAGCGGGAACAAGGCTACGGCATACGGACTTATAGCCGCCGCAGAAAAGACAGGAAAGACGCTATATCTTGGCTCATACCCAATAACGCCGGCAACCGACATACTGCACGAACTTGCAAAGCACAAATCACTCGGAGTGATTACCGTGCAGTGCGAAGACGAGATAGCCGGATGCGCGTCGGCCGTTGGGGCTTCGTTCGGCGGAGCTTTGGCGGTTACATCCACTTCGGGTCCGGGCGTGTGCCTCAAGAGCGAAGCCATGAACCTTGCCGTAATGACGGAGCTTCCACTCGTAATTATTAATGTGCAGCGCGGCGGTCCGTCAACAGGACTCCCGACAAAAAGCGAGCAGAGCGATTTGTTGCAGGCACTTTTCGGGCGCAACGGCGAAAGTCCAATGCCAGTTATTGCCGCATCCTCGCCAACCGACTGCTTTTACAAGGCATACGAGGCCGCAAAAATCGCGCTCGAACACGCAACGCCGGTAATTTTGCTCACCGACGCTTTCATCGCCAACGGCACAGGGGCGTTCAAAGTTCCCGAAATAGCCGCGCTGGAAGCCATAAAGCCCTCATACGTTACCCCCGAAATGAAAGGGAGCTGGACACCGTACACCAGAAACCCCGAAACAGGCGCACGCTATCTTGCATCGCCCGGCACGGAAGGCTTTGAGCACGTGATAGGCGGCTTGGAAAAAAGCAGCAATACCGGGGAAATAAGCGGAGACCCCGAAAACCACCAGCTGATGACCAACCTAAGGGCGGAAAAGGTGGCACGTATCCCGGTCCCCGACCTAAAAACGGAAGGCGTGCAGAAAGATGCTGACCTGCTTATCGTAGGTTTTGGCGGCACATACGGACACCTGCACTCCGCCTTCGACGAACTCACCGCCAAAGGCGAGAAAGTGGCGTTCGCCCACCTTTCCTATCTCAACCCTCTGCCAAAGAACACCGCCGAAGTGCTACGCAGCCACAAAAAGGTGGTTGTTGTCGAGCAAAACAGCGGACAGCTCGTGGCGTACCTGCGAATGAACGTTGAGGGAGTGCACATAAACCAGTACAATCAGGTAACGGGCCAGCCTTTCAACGTAGGAAAACTCGTGGAAGCCTTTGAAAAACTGCTCCACGCCTGAAAACCCGTAACGCGGAAACATCAACCGGAAAAAGAAAATAATCATGAGCGAATATACAGTAAACGATTTCAAGAAAGGACGCCCACGGTGGTGTCCGGGCTGCGGCGACCATTTTTTCCTCGCCTCGCTTCACAAGGCCATGGCAAAGCTCGGCGTGCCGCCATACAAGACTGCCGTAATTTCAGGCATTGGTTGCTCGAGCCGTCTGCCATATTACGTAAACACATACGGCATGCACACAATCCACGGACGCGCCGCCGCCGTGGCAACAGGACTCAAAGTTGCATCGCCCGACACCACGGTGTGGCAGATAAGCGGCGACGGGGACGGGCTTGCTATTGGCGGAAACCACTTCATACACGCCGTGCGCCGCAACATCGACCTGAACATGGTGCTGCTCAACAACCGAATTTACGGTCTCACCAAAGGGCAGTACTCCCCCACCTCGCTTCGCGGGTTCGTCAGCAAATCGTCGCCCTATGGCACTGTGGAAGACCCGTTCCGCCCCGCAGAACTCTGCTTCGGCGCACGCGGACGCTTCTTTGCGCGCACTGTGGCGTCAGACACCGAGGAAACTGTTGACGTGCTGCTTGCCGCCGCCCGCCACAAAGGGGCTTCGGTGGTGGAGGTGCTGCAACACTGCGTGATATTCAATCCCCAGTCATACGACGACGTTTACTCGAAGGAAACGCGCAAAACCAACGCAATATACCTGCGCGAAGGGCAGCCAATGGTGTTCGGCGCAAACAACGAGTTCGGACTTATGCAGGAAGGATTTGGCATAAAGGTCGTAAAAATCGGGGAAAACGGAATTACCGAAAATGACCTGCTGGTTCACGACCCGCACACCGCCGACCCGACGCTCCACCTGAAACTCGCGCTTATGGAAGGTCCGGACTTCCCAGTGGTACTCGGAGTGATACGCGATGTGGAAGCACCCACATACAATGAGGAAGTGCACCGCCAGGTTGAGGAAATCAAGGCAAAGAAACCCTACCACAATTTCGCGGAACTTGTGGACACGAACAACACATGGACTGTGGAATAGCTACAGCCCATACGCAATGGCAAAGAGGGCATTGACAGCACAAACACCCTCCGCAAAATAAAATTTCCCGCAACTTTGGCAAAAATGCCAAGGTTGTGGGATTTCTTTTTCAAGGCAGCCATTCCCAGTTTTTTTGAAAACCAACGTAGGCTGCTGGTTTTCAAAGAGTTGCCCTTGATATCAAATTATTGTGCAAGTATATGGTTTTCAACACATTGCAAGGCGCGAAAAAAAGGTCTGATGTAGTTTGAATTATGTCTGATATAATTTTTTCTACATAGGACATAGTTTTTCCTACATCAAATGTAATTTTGGGGGTGTTGGGAAAAAAGCAATCGTTTTTGGTTTTGCGGAAATTATATGAACGATGTATGTTGCTTGTTGATTGCAACGGTATATATGTAGGGACGTATTGCATACGCCCTGTATGCAACCGCAAAAACTATATCACAAACCGCCGCCACGACATTGCAAAATCGCACAATCCGGGCGTATGCAATACGCCCCTACAAGTGGTGTAAATCATTGTTTGTTTGATATTTGCACATTTATAATATGTATGACACACATCTTGTACACAGCCACATGAACTGCTCAACGAACCGCAACGCCCATATGGCGCACAGCAAACCTGATTTGGGGAAAACAAAAACTCCACAGCGTAAACTGTGGAGTTATGCGGTGTGTACGAGACTCGAACTCGTGACCCCATGCG
>CAVCON010000116.1:0-7529 GCA_963603805.1 Oscillospiraceae bacterium | reverse complement strand
CACCGCACGAGCCGCAGGTGGGCGCGGTTACTATGACGTGTCCCGAAGCATTCTCTTCTGAAACGGCAAGGGCGTATGCGAAAGTCAGCCCTTGCGATTCGAGGGACGGTTTAAGTCCTTTTGATTTCACGTAGAATTTGGTGGCCTTGCGTTGCAGGTGGAGCGGACCGGGAAGAACTTCCTCTTCTGCAAGTCCGCGCTTTATGCTTTCTTTCATTCTTTCCCACACCTCGGCAAGGTAGTCCCAAAGGTCGGGACTCTCGTTGCGTTGCACGTATTCCCAATAGTGCAGCCCGTTGCTGATGCAGTATTCCATTATGTCCTTCATGTGGGTGTGGGGATATATGTCGGGATTTCCGTTGCCGAGAAACTTGGGCGTTTCCTCCTTTAGCGACCCACCGCCAACGCTGTAAACAGTCCAACTGTCTATGAAGTTGCCGTTTTCGTCGCTGCCGTCAATCTTCATTGCATTCGGGTGGAAAGGCAGGAACTTCTTGGGTTGCCAGTTGATTACGGTTTCAACCCCGGCCTTGTGGAATATGTCGGTGATTGCCTTGTCCGTAAGGTGTCCTTTTCCGGTTGCCGCCAAGCTTCCGTAGAGGGTTATGGCAGCGCGGCGTGTGCTTGGCACGTTTTTCAGAAAGATTTCGGCGGCATAGGACGGACCCATTGTGTGGCTTGATGACGGTCCGTGTCCGATTTTGTAGATTTCCTTAATTGTTCTCATCGCTTTTGGTATTATTATGGATTTGGCAGTATTCCTGTTTCAAGAAACATCTGGCGGTAAAATTCCGCCTTTCTTTCCACAGACATGGGATATGCGCGGCTGGAGCTTGGCATCCTGTAAAACTTCATGTTTTGTCCGTTGGCTGTAAACGGTGTGCTTTCCCCGGTTTTTGGAACTTCAACATCTAATTGCCGCGACAGTTCTTCGGCGGCTTTTCCGCCTGTGGCGCAAACTGCGGAGCAAAGAGGAATTAGCTTCAAAAGAGAAGCTATGTCGGTTGGCGTTATTATTTCAAGAAACTTATCGCTTGCATTGTTATTTAGGCGGTTAACCTCTGTGGCAGTGTCGTAAAGCGCGATGCCTTTTAGGTTCAGCAGTTCCTTTATAGCCTCCAATTTGAACTTTTTGTGGGGTGTGTCAACAAAAGCGAGTTTGTCTTCTTTGAAAACAAGCCCCAAGATGCGCCACATATCGTTGATGAAGTTAGGATAGAAAAAGTCCATGCTCCAGCGTGTGCGCGGCGGAGGGAAGCTGCCGAGCATAAGCAACCGCGAGTTGGGCGGTAGATATGGCTTTAGGGGATGCTGTTCTACCATTTTTTGAATTTTTCGGGGTATGTGCGCCGGTAATGTCCTTTTGGCATAAAGTTTATGCCAAAATATATGTTTGTCATTGTTATGGCGTTGCTCAGCTGAAAGCGCGATTTGCGGTAAGTGTATGCGTGAACCACGCTCGAGAACCCTGCAAAGAATCTGTTGGTGTTCCACACAAGCCCCACGCGCCCTATAACGTCGAAGTTTATGTTGTGGCTTGAGAATATTTGCTTGTGGTCTATGGTCTGCCCCTTTGAGAACTTATATCCGATGGCAGGGGAGGCGGATGCCGCAAACAGCCAATTGGGGGCGAAAACCCAGTTGTAGGCGTAGCCGAAACTAAGACTGTAATCGTAAAAGTCTATTTTGTTAAATTTCAGTTCGTCATACACTCCAGTGCCTCCGTTCTCGGTGGACAGGAGGGAGGAGGGAAGTTTGGTGTGGTCGAAAGAGAGTTTTTGGTGTGAGACGACTACTCCCATATTCCATGATCCGCAGCTTTTTTTCTGCTGTGTAGTCTGACTGAACGCCGCCGGGTAGGAAAACTTTTTGTGGTTGAAAATGTAGTAGAGGTTAAGGCTGTGGGTATATGTTTTCAAGCCGTCGAAATGTACGTCTTTTACATTCTTGGTGTTTTCTTTGCCAAAACCTTTTGTACGGCTTATGTAGAAATCGCCGTTGTTGCTGTTGTGTATGTAGTCAATGCCTATTGTGGAGCTGTACAGGCTGATGTTGTATTGTTGTGATTTGTTCGATGTGTTTGTGCGCCCGATGTCAAACTGGTAGCCGAGGAACGCCCAGTGCCACCCGATGTACGGACCTATTTTAAGTCGCGGCTTGGTGGAGAATGTAATCCGTTGCTTTTTGCCGTATTCGTTTCTGCCGTAAATGGTGTAGAAATTGAACAGGTTGCTTGCCTGTGCCATTGCGGCGAAGTTGTAATGGTTTGGCTCTATGTATGCAGTGTCAATGGCATTGAAGTTTTGAAAGAAGCGGTAAAGTTTGCTTCGCTTGCGCTTTTTGGATTGCTGCACATCCTGATTTCCGCCATTTTCAACCTTGTTGAGTTCTGTTTCTGTTTCAACAGGAGTTTGCGCCATGCAGCTTGGGCTTGTCAAAAGCGCAAGTGCTAAGATTGTCAATATGGCGTGAATATGTCTCAAAGCGGAATTTTGCGGTTTGAAAAGCGCAGGGTGTCAAATCTTGCCGAGAATGCGGTCCATAACCCAGTTCACGGAAGTTGCGCTTACGCTGTCGCAATTGCAAATGGCTTTGCCTTGCAGGTGTTCAACTATGAGTTTTATAAGCGGCAGCTGCACGTGTTCAGGGTTTTCAACAATAATTTCTTCTCGCCCGCGCTCCGTGTTAAGTTCTATCGGATTGTATGTGAATATGGAAAAGCAAAGCTCGCCTTTGTCCCCGATAACCTGAATGCGGTCTTCTTTTGCAGATTCGTGGGCTACAAAGCACCACGAGCCGGAACCGGGAAGCCCGGAGGCGAACCTGAATGCCGCGCTGACGGTGTCCTCTGTTTCGTAAAGTCCATCGCGGTTGTCGCAGTATCCCTTTGCTTCCACAATCGGTCCGAACAGTTCCTGGAGCATATCTATCTGGTGTGGGGCGAAATCATAGAAATACCCTCCGCCGGCAATGTCGGGCTGCACGCGCCACGGCAAGTTTTGTCTGCTATAGTCAAGGTCTCTTGGCGGCGCGGCAAAACGCAGCTGAACGTTTATCACTTTTCCGATTTCCCCATTGGCTATGATTTGCTTTACTTTGATGAAGTAGGGCAGATATCTGCGGTAGTATGCCGCGAAACAGGGAACGCTGGTTTTTTCGGCAATGCGGTTTATGCGCCCGCAGTCCTGGTAATTTGAAGCCAGTGGCTTTTCCACATACGCGGGCTTGCCGGATTTCAATGACATAATGGCGTATGTGGCATGAGTGGACGGAGGCGTGGCTATGTATATGGCGTTTACGTCAGGGTCGTCTATAAGCTGTTGCGCGTCTGTGTACCATTTGGGAATGCCATGCCGCTCTGCGTAGGAGCGCACTTTGTCCTCGCTTCTGCTCATAACGGCAACGACACGCGAACCTTCCACGAGAGAGAAAGCAGGTCCGCTTTTCTTCTCGGTGGCTTCGCCGCAGCCGATGAATCCCCATGAAATGACTTTATTTTCCATATATGTATGCAAAGATAGTCAGATTTTGTTTATCTTCGTAACCTGTAAAAGAAATAAGCATGGACAATTCTGAAAACATTGCAGACGCATTGACTCTTGGCGCAAGCATTAAGAAAGGAACAAGAAACATTATGGATAAATTCCGTGTCGTGGCACGTGCGCTGCTGCCGGTTTCAGTTGCAATGGCTATTGTGGCTATGGCGGCTTTTGGCGGAAACGTGGGGGAAGTAAAGACAAACTATATAACGTATATGCCATTCCATGAAATATCTATGGCGTTGTTTTTGCGGTATGTGGCGGGATGTGTGCTGCTTGCCGTTTTGTTCATGTTGTGGAAAGGTGTTGTTTTCGCCATTTTGGGCGGGGAGAAGAAACTAAGCGTGAAAGACAAAATGTTTGCGGGTTTGAAATTCGCCCAGTTTTGCCTGCTTTCCATGCTTGCTTTCGGTATAATAGGTGCGGCTCTTGTTGTGGTGTCTGTAAAAGTCAGCGCGTTTGTCTGGATTGCCGTTGCCGTTTATCTGTTTGTCATAGCGGTGCCATTATATATCGCGGAATACGAGTATATGCTTACGGACAGTAATTTTCGCAAGTCTTTGTGCAAGGGCTTCAAGGCGATGAAAGAGCAGTGGGGGAGAGTTTTCTTCCGGCTGCTGCTTGCGAATGCGGCGGTTGTGTTGCTTGTAGTCGTGGCTTTGTTGCCGGCGTTGGCTTTGATGCTCGGAATATACGACAATGCTACGGCGGTCAGCTTGACAGGAGCGCAAAAAACTCCGTTGCTCATATATATTATGGAGTATTTGTTTATAGGGCTCGGTATGCTTGCAACGCTTTGTGTGGCTTTCGGGGCGATGTCGGCAAAAAAGGCTTTCTTTGAGGAAGCCGCAGCGAACGCTTCTTTTATGGCAGAAGAAAAAGCGGAGGAGTAGCGCACCGAACGGCTTGATATATTTGAATTTGTTGCACAAAACAATAAGAAGCGTGCCGTTTGCCGTGAAGAAATACAATTGAATAATTCTTTTTAGTATTTTTAATACGGCAGACGTGTAGAATACCATTCGTTGAAAAAATAAATTACTACTTTTGCCTTAAAGATGTGGAACTTTTATAAGACAAGAGTTATGAAAAAGTCTGTATTCCTAATCGGTGCTTTTTTTATTGCCTCTTTGGGGGCATATGCACAAAGCGATGATATGTATTTCACTCCGTCGAAAACTTCCAAGACGAAGAAAGAGCAGCCCTTGAAGGTTCAGGATGGCACGTACGATGTCTCGGATGATGATGTTTACTCAACCGAAGACTACAACGGCAAGAAATATTCCGATGCGGAGGTTGACGCATACAACCGCCGTGGGTATAAGGTCGGCAAGGACACTCTTTATATAGGCGATGGCGACAAGGAAGCCAACGAATATGCCGACAGATATGCCGAAGAGTACAATTCCAACGACTACTATTATTCCAACAGGCTGGCACGTTTCCACGAACCGGCTGTGAATATCTATTTCGGCTATGGTGTTCCCTATTGGGGATGGGGCTATTCCTATTATGACTGGGCATGGGATTACGGCTACGCCTGGAATTGGGGATGGAACTGGGGTTGGCCTTGGTATTCCGGCTATTATGGCTGGTATGGCGGCTGGGGTTGGTCTTATCCCTGGCACTACCATTACGGCTGGTATGATTGGGGCTGGTCTCGCCCTGTAGGTCCAAGCCGTCCTTGGCACGGTTCAAGTTGGAACGGCGGCAGGTATCTTGCTGGTCAGACCCATTACGAGAAAACAGGTTCTGCGGGCGGACGTATTTGGGCCGGAGGGCGCAACTACCGCGATGCAATAGAAAGAAACGGTTCTTCGCGCAGCTATTCGAGCAACAGCCGCAGCATAAACAACAACAACGGACGCAACTACAGCACTTCGGGACGTAACAATATGTCGGCACGTTCTTACGGAAGCACACGTTCGAGTTCTTCAAGCACAAATACGCGCTCCATGAGCAGCAGCTCTTCCAATTCGTACAGTAGCGGTTCTTCACGCTCGTTCAGCAGCGGCAGCTCGTCAATGGGAAGCCGTTCGTTTGGCGGCGGCAGCGGTGGCGGACGCTCTTTCGGGGGCGGCGGTGGAGGCCGTTCATTTGGCGGCGGACGCCGCTAAGACAAGCGTTGCGATAAAATCAAACAAAAACAGGAGAAAGCAATTATGAAACTGAAATATATATTTGTAGCGGCAATTATGCTTGGTGTGTCGTTTGCTGATGCACAGGACATATATACAATGGAAAGCCTGACGAGCGAGGATTTGAACGGAACGGCAAGGTTCGTGGGAATGGGCGGAGCTATGAATGCTCTTGGAGCTGACATTTCCACAATGAGCACTAACCCTGCTGGCATAGGCTTGTACCGGCGTGCCGACATTGCCACCTCGCTTAGCGTGAACACGCTGGCAGACGGCGAAAAATTTGACGAACACGGAAAGTCGCGTGTGTCATACGACCAGTTGGGCATTGTCTATCCTTTCAAAATGGGAGGCGGGTCGATGCGCTATTTCAACGTAGGCTTCAATTACCACAAGCGCAAGAATTTCAAATCCCTTATAAGTGCAGACCAGAGTTTGACAAACGGTGCTTCGCAGACATGGGAAATGGCTGATGTATCTTCGTATTGGGGTGGTGTTGACAATGGCACTCCGCTGGCAGTTGCCGGTTATCAAACATATTTGTTCGATAAGACAGGAGAGACAGATGAAGCCGGATATGAATTGTATAACGTGTACAACGGCGTAAACAATTCTTATCGCAAATGGACTACCGGCGGCATACAGCAGTATGACTTCAACATGAGCACAAACATTTCAGACCGCTATTATTTCGGTATTACAATGGGTGTGTACAATGTTGACGTTGACAGCTATAGCGGATATATGGAAAACCTTGCAGATGGGGAAGGCTTGCCGATTGGTTCATATACATTGACAAACGCCCGCTCGCTTTCAGGAAACGGACTTGATGTAAAGCTCGGTATCATTATCTATCCTATCGAAGGTTCTTCTTTCAGAGTTGGTCTTTCTTTCTCAACTCCTGTTTGGTATTCACTGACGGCAAATTGCACTTCACAAATTAATTCTAATATGCAGAATTTCGATGAAGGCATATATGAGAAGTTCGATTACCGCACAGAAGTTGGCGACCATGATTATAACATCCGCACCCCTTGGAAGTTTAATATTTCCGCAGGTGGCACGATAGGAAACTTCCTTGCCCTTGACGCAGAGTACGAATATTCCGACTATTCTTCGGCTAAGCTTTCGTATGACGAGGGCTATAACGAGTGGAGCTGGAGCGGCAGCGAGACAAAAGACCGCGAGCTGAACCGCGAGGCAAGCAAATATCTCAAGGGAGTAAGCACCGTGCGCTTGGGCGCGGAGGCAAAGCTCGACTATGGATTGTCGCTCCGTTTGGGATATAATTATGTTTCGTCTCCCATTAAGTCGAACGCATTGCAGAACCAGTTTATAAACAGTGCCTCGATTGACTACAACACATCCACAAACTATGTGAACCTTGGCGACATAAACCGCTACACAGCAGGTTTGGGATATAAGGCAAAGCATTTCTATGCCGATTTCGCATGGCAGTATCAAAAGCAGGGCGGTGATTTCTACGCTTTTTCAACGCAGCGCGGTGATCATTCCGTTGAAAATGATGCCCCGTGTACGAAGCTGAAACTCGACCGAAGCCAATTTTTGCTGACATTAGGTTATAAGTTCTGACAAGAAACAATCTGGAATAATATGGAAGCCCGCAACTTTGTTTGAATACGAAGTTGCGGATTTTCTTTTGGAAAAAGAATGCGGACGCATAAGGCGCGGTTTTTATAAACGCTTGATTTACAGACAAATGCCCCTATAGGGCAAATCTTTGTAACCTTTTGGTTCATAGTGCCTTATAAAGACGGAAAATTATCTCTGATGTAGTTTGAATTATGTCTGATATAATTTTTTCTACATCGGACATAGTTTTTCCTACATC
>CAVCON010000115.1:0-7537 GCA_963603805.1 Oscillospiraceae bacterium | reverse complement strand
GGCCATTACTTATCCAAAAGGATTTTTATCATGTCCGCATCTTCTATTTGCCGTGCAATATCAAGAGGCGAGCGATTGGCTTTGTTTTTATACTGTGCGTCTGCACCATTTTTCACAAACAATTCCACCACCCGATAATCGCCATCCGCATTGAACACCGCAGTCCACAACGGATTGTTTCCGTATGCATCGGTTGCATTTACATCTGCCTCGTTCTTCAGCAATAGCTCTGCAATATGAACATTAAGATACTGCGCGCAATAATGTAACGGAGTCAGCCCTTTGCAATCCTGCTGATTGACATCTATTCCCCTATCCACCAAATCAACGGCAATGTCGTCCCTTCCTGAACTTATCGCCTCTTGCAGAAGATTTTGTCCGTACTCATTCCTGCAATTTATGTCCACGCCTTTTATTGATTTCAGATATTGGTCATACTGTCCGTTTCTGACAACAGAAAAGATATTTTTTTCTTTCATATTCATGGCTTCCGCTTGTTTGGTTTGGCTGCGCCCGGTTACTGTTCGCATTTCCGTATTCCATGGGAATGCTTGCGAATAAAAAGGCGCACTCCGAAAAGGAATGCGCCTTATGTCTCTTTTCACCCGCTTCCGGCTTACTTCAAGCCGAGTTTTTCGCGGATTTTCTTTGTTACGTCCTCGCTGAGGCTGTTGCTGATGTAGGGGATGCCGCCTGTGGTGTCCATGATGTAAACATACTTGCCCTCATCGCCCACTGCCTTTACGGCGTTCACGATTTTCTGCGTGATTTCGCGCATCTTGTTTGCCGAAGCTGCCTGCAAGGAGTCGCGGTCATCGTTTGATGTCTGCTGTATGCGCTGGTAAAGCTCCTGAAGTTCCTGCTCGCGGCGTTTCTTCACATTGTCGGGGAGCGAGTCGTGCTGGCGGTCGTATTCCTGCCCTTTCTTTGTAAGCTCGTCCTGCATACGCTTGATTTCGTCCTCGAACTGCTTTGAGAGGTTCTGGATTTCGGTTTGCGACTTGGCGTATTCGGGCATTGCCTTTACTATTTCAGAAGAATCGAAATGTCCGAATTTCTGCGCAAAGAGGCTCAACGGTAAGAACAGAAGAGCCGTTAGAATTACCTTTTTCATTGTTTATCGTTGGTTTTCTTATTTATATTCCGTTTTGTACAGGGTGCAAATATAATGATATTAATTGGAATAGCCTAATTTGGCGAGCACCTCGTTTGAAATGTCTATCTTGGGCGAGGCGAATATTATCGCGGTGTCGGAGGCGCGGTCGAGGATGAGCTGGAAGCCCTTGTTCTGCGCAATTTCCTTTACGGCGTTGTATATTTCGTCCTGTATGGGCTGCACAAGGCTCTCGCGCTTTTTGAACAGCTCGCCTTCGGGGGCGAAATACTTGCGCTTCAGCTCGGCCGCCTCCTTTTCCTTGTCAACTATTGCCTGTTCGCGCTGCTTTTTCTGTTCGGCGGAAAGGAACACCGACTCGTTCTGGTAGTTTTTGTAGAGGGTCTGCGCCTGGTTCTGCACGGCCTCGACCTCTGCCTGCCATTTCTTCGACTGCTGGTTGAGCTGTTCGTTGGCACGCTCGTATGCGGGAATATTCTTGAGAATGTACTCCATGTCCACAAGAGCATATTTCTGCGCCTGCGCCGACGCAAGGCAACCGAGCGTTGCCGTCAGCGCGATGATGAAGTTACGTAATTGTTTCATGTCTGCTTGTTTTTAATGATTTGTATTACGTTTTAGAATTCCTGGCCTATGATGAAGTGTATGTGGGAACCGCCGTTCTTTTTCGAGCCGAACACCTTGTCGAAGCCGTATGCCCAGTCAATGCCCATAAGTCCCACCATGGGGAGGAACACGCGCACACCTGCGCCAGCGGAACGTTTCATGTCGAAAGGATTGAACTTCTTGACGTCGTTCCATGCGTTTCCGCCCTCGGCAAACGCAAGGGCGTAGATGTTTGTCTGCCCTTTAAGCATCAGAGGATAGCGCAGTTCGAGCGTCATTCGGCTGTAGGCGTAGCCCTCCGCGCCGTAGGGCGTGAGGCATCCGTTCTCGTATCCGCGAAGTCCGATTGTCTCGGTGGCGTATCCCGAGGAATAGCCCGACATGCCGTCGCCGCCCATGTAGAATGTCTCAAACGGCGATTTCTTGTATTTGTTGTAGTGTCCAAGAATGCCGAAATCGGTGCGCGTCATCAGCACCGGGCATTTGTTCTTGCCTGTGAGCGCGGTGTATGTGCGGAGTTTGAACTTCCATTTGTGGTATTCCACCCAGCGGTACTTCTCCTGCATTTCCTTGCTGTATGAGGCGGCGCGGTAATCGCGTGCAAGGCCTCCGTAGTCCTTGCCGTCCCAAAGCGAATATGGCGGAGTGGCTGCAACAGAAAGCACGAAGTCGGAGCCTCTGCGCGGGAAAATCGGATTGTCAACGGAGTTGCGCGAAAGGGTCAGGCTCAAGTTGAAGTTGTTGCAGTTACCGTCGGTAATGATGAAGTACTGCCACGACTTCAGGTCGTACCTCTGGAATGTGGCTTCCGCAGTAAGCGAGAAATAATCATCGGGCCAACGCAGACGCTTGCCCCATCCGAGCGAAACGCCGTATATCTTGACATATTTGTCGGGGTCGTAATAGTTGTAGTTGTTGTAATAGCCGCCCGATGTGCCGTAGCCGTAGAGGTAGCTCTGGTAGTTGTTCCAATACGAACTGTTGTAGTAGTTGCTGTTCACGTCGGTCTGCTTCGAGAAGAAAGCCGAAAGCGAAAGGGAATTGGGACGCTTGCCGCCAAACCAGGGGTCGAGGAAATTGAACGAGTAGTTCTGGTAATAAGTTCCGTTGGTCTGCGCCGAAAGTGAGAGCTGCTGCCCATCGCCTTGCGGGAAGAGGGCGCGGCGGTTCTTGCTGTTGAAAAGGTTCTGCATTGAGAAGTTCGTGAACTTCAATCCCACAGTTCCCACAATGCCAGTAGGACCCCAGCCGAACGAAATCTGAACCTGATCGCTTGGTTTGGGCTCGAGCTTGTAGGTTATGTCCACCGTTCCGTTCTCTTGGTCGGGCTTGATGTCAGGCTCGATTTTTTCGGGGTCGAAGAAGTTCAACGCCGCAAGGTCGCGCATCGAACGCATAACGGACTCCTTGCTGAAAAGGTCGCCCGGTTTTGTGCGCAGCTCGCGGCGCACAACGTTTTCGTAAACCCTTTTGTTACCGCTGATGCGCACGTGGTTGAGCGTAGCCTGTTGTCCCTCGTAAATACGCATTTCAAGATCTATCGAGTCGCCGTCAATGTTGGTCTCAACAGGATTGAGGTTGTAGAAAACGTATCCGTTGTTGTAGTATTGGTTTCCTATTGCGTCCTCATCGTCGTTCAGGCGTTTTTTGAGGAATGTCTGATTGTAAACATCGCCCGATTTCATCTTCAGGGCGCGTGCAAGGGATTCGGAACTGTAAACGGTGTTGCCCACCCAGTTCACATTTCGCAAATAATACTTCTGCCCCTCCTCGAGGTTTATGTAAAGATCCACGTGCTTCTCATCATAAGGCACAACGCTGTCGCTCGTGATAATCGCATCGCGGAAGCCCCACTCGTTATACTTGTCTATAAGAAAACCTTTGTCTTTCTTGTATTCCTCGGGCAGGAACTTTTTTGCGCGGAACAGGTTTGCGAGCTTGTTCACCTCGTGGGTTTTCTTCATTGCCTTTTTCAGCTTCTTCACCTTGCCCTGCTCCACGCCCGTGAAGTAGATGTGCTTGACCTTAACCTTTTCGTTTTTGTCGATGTTGATGTCCACAATCACCTGGTTCGCCGCCGAAACGTCGTCCTGTTGCAAGATTTCTATTTTTGCGTTCTGATAGCCCTTTTCCTCGAAGTAACGCTTGATGATTATCTTGGCGCGGTCTATAATGTCGGGGGAAATCTGGCTTCCGGCTTTAAGCCCGAGACGCTGGTCAAGGTCTTCGCGCTGCGACTTCTTCACGCCATGATAATTCAGCGTTGAAATTTTCGGGCGCGCCGCAAGTTTAATGTGCAGGTATATCTTGTTGCCCACAATGCTATCGGCAGAAACGGAAACATCGCTGAATATTTTCTGCTTCCAATAACGCTGCAATACGTTGGTTATGTCCGCACCGGGAATTGTGAGGACCTGCCCCTCCTTAAGTTCGGAGATGTTGCGCAACAGTTCCTCGTCGTAATTCGCCACGCCGTCAACAACAAACCCGCCAAGGATATAGTTGTTCTGCTGCGTGGAATAAATAATGTCGGGCTTCACGATTACGCTGTCCCGCTGCACCGAAGCACGGCTAATGACCGCAGCGGCAAAAACGGCTGCGACCAGCATGGCTATTCTCGTTATATGTTTCATCTTCGTTATGTTGCGGGGCGTGCAAATCCAGGCACTGTCCTTCCGCCTTTATTATTCTTCAGTTTCTTTTGTGTTGTTCTCCTGCTGCATCTGCTCCCCGGTTTTGCCGAACCGCCTCTGGCGGTGCTGGTAGTCGGCTATGGCGAGCCGCAAGTCGTCTTCTTTGAAATCGGGCCAGTAGGTGTCGCAGAAATACAGTTCGGAATACGCGCACTGCCAAAGCAGATAGTTGCTGAGCCGCAGTTCCCCGCCTGTGCGTATAAGAAGTTCGGGGTCGGGCATGAACGCCGTTGCAAGGTGCTTTGAGAAAAGTTCCTCGTCAACCTGCGAAACCTCGGTTGTTCCCTGCCTCACATCTGCGGCAATGCTTCTTGCCGCCGCCGCAATCTCCCAGCGTGAGGAGTAGCTCAACGCCACGACAAGGGTCATCTTTGTGTTCCCCTTTGTGTCGCGCTCGCACTGCTGCAACTTCCTTTGCACTTCGAGCGGAAGCTTTCGTGTGTCCCCGATTACGCGGAAGCGCACGTTGTTGCTCATGAACAGTTCCTCCTGTAGCGAAGTGAGGACAAGCGACATCAGAGCCGCCACCTCATCGCTCGGGCGTTTCCAGTTCTCGGTCGAGAATGTGTAGAGCGTGAGATACTCCACCCCAAGGCGCACCGCCTCCTCGGTGATGCGCTTCACGGTTTCCACGCCCTCCTTGTGTCCGGCGGTGCGCGGCAGTCCGCGCTTCACGGCCCAGCGGCCGTTGCCGTCCATTATTATGGCGATGTGGCGTGGGATGCGTTGCATATCTATCTGCGGAGCACTCATATTTATATTATATATAATATTGTCGTTTTGTTCTTGTCAGTCGTTTTTGTTACACTGCGGGCATTTCGGCGAAAAGTCGTAGCTTATGTAAAACACCGCCGTGCAGTAGCTGTCCTTGTTTGCGAACCCCGACGATTTTATGCCGTAAGGATTTTCAAAGCCATCAAGCTTGTCGCTAAGCGAGAAATGGTACAGCCAATCGAAGCCCAGGTTCACACGCGGCTTGAGCTTGTACTTCACCCCCACTCCTATGGGTATCTGCAAGGTGAACGCCTTGCCGGCCGTTCCGTAGCACGCCCCAAGCCCGAGTTGCAGGAAAGGCGTTATGCGCTGCCGTCCCTGATAGCCGTGATGAAGCCCGAAAGGCCAAAAGTTGTACTCATACGTCGCGCTGAAGTCCACAATGCCGCCGCTGAGCTTGTAGCTGCGCTTTTCCTGCGACACCGTCGGGTCGGCAGGGTCGGTGGGGAAAAAGTCGCCAACGCCATCGGTCGAACCTTTTGCCGACGCATACCCGAGCATGGTCTTCACCGCCATGTAGGGGTTGATGTTCCAGCGTCCCACAGCCCCTCCGGCAAAACCCGTCTGCCCGAAAAACTTGTGGTTAAGCTGTCCGCGATAGAAACTGCCGCCGAGCGCGGCACCTATCTCATAGCGATAGTCCACATCGTCCTGCGCCCATGAGCCGCCAAAGCCCACAAGTGCAACCACGAGCAGAACAACCGCCTTTTTCATCCCTGCCTATTCGCTTTTTGCCGCCTTGAGCCTGTTGAGGTAGCCTTTCCAAAGCATTCCCGTTCCGCTGCAAACCAGCCATATATTGTTGTCGCCGTCAGCAGTCATGCTTATCTCGTCCGGCCTGCCCATTCCTGCGGGAACAACCGACGGCACTTTCACTCTCTGCCAGGAACGCGCCCCGTCGGTGCTGGAATACACGTTCACCGTGTCGCCGTTTATTCCGGCGGAATACAGTTTGCCGTCATACTTCATCATGCTGAAACCTTTCAGATGGGGCAGCGTGCGCGGAGTCTCCTCCGTAATGGGGCTGTAGCTCCACGCATTGTCCTCGGGATAGGCATTGTTTATCTCCTTTTTCCACGTTTCGGTCTTGCCGTCCGAATACCCGATGCTCACTATGTTTTCTATCTGCGGATTGTTGGTTGCGGGAAGCACCGCCGAATGAACATTCTCCGTCGGAAGCGGGGCTGCGTTGTCGTCCATGCCCTCGTTTTTCCACGAAGTGAAATCTGCGGAGCTGTATATCTTTCCCGCCACGTTTACATACAGTCTGTCGCCAACCGCAAATATGCCGTCGGGAACGAGCGATGTGGAAACCGCCGTCCATCTTGCGCCGTCAGCCGACTCCACAAGCCCGGAGTTTGCTATAGCCACAAACCTGCCGTCGAACAGGTTGACGCTTTTTGGCCGCAGTCCGTCAGCACCCGAAACAGTCCCCTTGTTCCAGAGCGCAACTCCGCCGTCCGTGTTGCGCGTCATGACTACGGGGTTCCCGCCTTCAGTTCCCCAAAGATGCAGCTTGCCGTCCTTTGCTATCATGCGCATATCGTTCATTTTCGCCACAACGTTGTCAGCCGGCGAAGCCGCAACCCACGAATAAGCGTCAGGGTCGGCGTTGTGCACGTTGATGTCTATTGTGTAGGTTCTGCTGCCCGAGCCGTCAGAGGCGTAAATCGTAAACTCTTTCGGTGTGGTGAAATCAAGGGTGTCCTTCACCGAATACATGGTGTCCTTGCCGCTTTCAAGGCGGTATGCCACAATGCCGTCGGCACTGAACGTAGTGAAATACACCTTGTTCACCGCCGTCCCCACAGGCAGGGAATCGCTGTTGAATATGCGCTTGTTTATCTGGTCGATGTGCAGCGGAAACGCACTGCCCGGCACTGTTATCGTGTAGCTTGTGTCCTTGCCGCTGTCAAGATAGGTGTGATACACACGCGACAAGTTCCCCAAAACTATTGCATTTATGGCGCAGTCTGAACTAAGCCCGCTGCTTTTGTTGTCGTCGCCGCCGCAACTTGCCAAAAAGCCAATGGCCAAGACCGACAACGCAACAAACGCAATTATTTTCCTCATATATAGTCCTAATATTAGCAATATAATCTATTTACGTGGCAAAAGTAGCTATATTATTCCTTTCCCGAAAATTTGAAAGGTTGTTTTATATTAAATCAAAGTAAAAAACATCACCGCGCCCCTGCGTGATGCACACAACTCCGCACGTTACGGCATCCGGCCCTGACATCACACGGCGCGTAAACGGCGAAAATCTTACCGTAAGCACAAGCCGCAAAAATCACATCGGATGTAGGAAAAACTATGTCCTATGTAGAAAAAATTATATCAGACATAA
>CAVCON010000114.1:0-7656 GCA_963603805.1 Oscillospiraceae bacterium | reverse complement strand
GCAAATCCGCGCAATTCAGGGCGTATGCAATACGCCCCTACAAGCGGTGCAATTTATTGAATGATTGGTTGCTGCGTATTTGCGCGGCGTATGGAATATGCCTTGTACGATACCGCTCGAACCGTATCGCAAACCGCCGACGCGACATCGCAAAGCGGCGCAATTTAGGGCGTATGCCATACGCCCCTACGGAGGTGCAAATTATTAATGATTGGCTGTTGAGCATTTGTGTGGCGTATTGAATACACCATGTACACCGCCGCTTGAACTGTACGTTAAATCCGAGAAACGTTATCATTTCTCGCCCCACCACCCTGCGATTACTTCTTTTTTTCTTGGGCGGCTTTTGCCTCGGCTTCCGCCTTTGCCTTTTCCGCATTGGCTATGAGCTTTTCAACTTCGTCAAACTTCTCGCCCATATTCAGTGCAAGGTAAATGTTGTATAGCGGACGCCCCCACCATTCCACAGAATTTGGGTTCAGCTTCCTGTAATGCTCCAAATAAGGCAGTGCAGTGCGCATCAGTTTGTCCTCCTCGCGCTTTATGTTGCGTATTTCTTCAAGTTTCATGTCCGACCTCACCTTTTCGCGTTGAGCCGTGGCCTTGGCAAGGTAAGCCGCCCCCACATTATAATATGCCTCCGAATAGGTGGAGTCGCTTTGGATAATGCTCTTTGACAGAACAATGCAGTCGTCATAGCGTTTCATTTTCAGCAACACAAGGCTTCTGCCATATTGCGCCATAACCGAACGCGGGTCATGTTGCAGGATGTTGTCGGCAAGAGCCATCGCCTGTTCAAACTGCCCCTCGTTGTTGTAGCAGTCTATCAGGTTTGTGAAGAAATAGTCCAGTTGGGGATATTCCTTTGCCCCTATCTTCAAAATCTCCTTGAAAGCCGCCATGTCGTTTGCCGCCTTGTAGATGCGTGCAGTAAGCTCCAGCTCCTTCTGACGGTAGGTGGTGTCTTTTAATGCCAAGGCGTTGTATTTGAAAAAGTTCTCCCTGTTGTTAGTCTGAAAGGCGCACACCGTAGCCCAATAGGCCGCACGCTGCAAGCCAAGGCTGTCCTTTTGGGAAATCTTGCTCTTGCCGAAAAGCGGGTTCGTGCGTATGTCGCAATACATCGAAAAATAGTTGTAAGCATTCGCAAAATCCTTTTTCAGCAATGTGAACTGCCCGCCGTTATAAAGATTTGTATATTGCGACCTCAGCAAATCTCCGTGAGAGCCACGATATTTGTAGCTTACCTTTTTCTTTCCTTTTTTGTTTGCAGCGTATGCCTCCATAGTGTCGCACCTCACAGCGTAATTGTACATATTAAGCACGCTGTTGAACAGCCTTGCCGTGTCGTACTTCTCCTTCAGATACGCTTTCCTGTTCAGGTTGGAGTTAACCAACAGCCACGCCTCCACCCCATAGTGAAGCAATTCCGGGTCGTCCTTGAACTTTTCGTTTTTAAGGCAGTTTTCCACCGTTCCCGTAACGCCCTCGTTTTTGCTTTTCAGCTGCTCGCGTATTTGCCGGTATTCTTTTTGGGAATAAACAGAAGTGCCTGCCGTCAGCAAGGCAATGAGAAATACAAACCTTTTCATAAAATCTCTACCTTAAAAACACGTGCAAAGATAATTATTTATAATGAAACGCAGCCTACCCCAACCCGCCAAAGCCCCATGCGAAGCCCCACCCGCCCGTACAGGCAAGGTTTTTCGCCATACACGGAATTTTCCCGCTTATTTTGACTAAATTTGCAAATTGAATTAAAAGGCAAACTGTAAAACCATGTCATGCATTCTCTTCATTGAAACATCCACGAAAGTTTGTTCCGTGGCAGTGAGCGAAGACAACCACATAATATACCACAAAGAAGATTTCGACGGTCCTAACCAGGCCCGCATACTCGCGCCAATGGTTGAGGAGGCTCTGTCGTTCGCCGACAGCCATGCCATTCCGCTCGACTACGTGGCGGTAAGCGAAGGACCGGGGTCATACACAGGACTTCGCATTGGGTGCTCCACCGCCAAGGGCGTGTGCTATGGCAGAAACGTAAGGCTCATAGCCGTCCCCACGCTGAAGATAATAACTGTGCCGCTTCTGCTGTACCGCGAGGACATTGAGGAGGACGCCCTGTTCTGCCCTATGATAGACGCACGCCGCATGGAGGTTTACTGCGCCGTGTACGACCGCGCCCTGCGCGAGGTTATGCCCGTCAAGGCACAGGTTGTGGAGGCAAACACTTTCACAGGTATCGCCGGCGGAAAACCGATATACTTTTTCGGAAACGGAGCCGCAAAATGCAAGGAAGTCATAAAATGCCCCAATGCCCACTTTGTGGACAACATAGAACCGCTCGCAAAAAATATGCTCCCGCTCGCAAACCAGGCTGTACGCGCCGAACACTTTGAGGACGTGGCGTATTTCGAGCCTTTCTATCTTAAAGATTTCGTTGCCACAACGCCTAAGAAACTTATATAAAAATGGAATACAACACTACAAGAGAAAAAATCATAATGCCGGAATACGGCAGACTCGTGCAAATGCTCGTGGAATACGCCGTAACAATCCCCGACCGCAACGAGCGCAAACGCTTTGCCGAGAGCATCGTGAGGGTTATGGCAAACTGCAACCCGCAAAACCGCAACATACCCGGTTTCCGCCACAAGCTGTGGGATCACCTCGCAATGATTTCCGACTACAAGCTCGACATAGACTATCCGTTCCCCATAAACAGGAAAGACAAGGATGAAAAGCCCGAGCGCGTGCCGTATCCCACAAACCAGATTAAATACCGCCACTACGGACACCTTGTTGAAACGCTGCTCGACGAGATAGCCGCAATGCCCGAGGGAAAAGAGCGCAACGAGCTTACAAAACTCGCAGAGGGGCAAATGCGCCGAAGCCTCGAGATGTGGAACAAGGACTCGCTCAACGAAAAGAAAATACACAAGGACTTTGAGCGGTACACCGCCAAAAGGCAAACCCGATAAAACAGAATTTCTGAAAGCATGGCCTCATTCCTTGTAGAGGGCGGACACCCGCTTGCCGGGGAAATAACACCGCAAGGCGCGAAAAACGAAGCCCTGCAAGTTATCTGCGCCACGCTGCTTACTGCCGGCGAGGTGAGGATTTCAAACATTCCCAAAATTCTTGACGTGGCAAACCTCATTGACCTGCTGCGGCAAATGGGCGTGAGGGTTGACAAAATCTCCAAAGGCGAATATGTTCTCTGCGCCGACAGGATAGACGAAAGCTATGTGGAGAGCGGAGAATTTGCCATGCGGTGCGCAAAATTGCGCGGAAGCGTGATGCTCGTAGGACCTTTGCTCGCACGTTTCCACAAAGCCACCCTCGCAAAACCCGGAGGCGACAATATCGGCACACGCCGCCTCGACACCCATCTGCGCGGGCTTGCCGCGCTCGGAGCTAAGTTCGAGGTGAACGACAGCAACGACACTTGCCGCATAACTGCCGACAAAATCAAGGGGACGTACATTCTGCTCGATGAAGCGTCGGTTACGGGAACCGCCAACATAATAATGGCTGCGGCAATGGGCGAAGGCGTCACCACGATATACAACGCCGCCTGTGAGCCATACCTGCAACAACTTTGCAGGATGCTTGTGAGAATGGGGGCAAGCATCAGCGGAATAGCGTCGAACCTTCTTACGATTACGGGAACGCCCGAACTCCACGGCACAAGCCACACCGTTCTCCCGGACATGATTGAAGTGGGAAGTTTCATAGGCATGGCGGCGATTATGGGCGGCGGAATTACAATAAAGAGCACTTCGCCCGAAAATCTTGGCATTATCCCCGAAACATTCAAACGCCTCGGCATTCACCTCCGCGTCAAGGGCAACGACATAATAGTCCCCAGGCAAAACCACTACCAAGTTGACACTTTCATTGACGGCTCGATAATGACAATAAGCGACTCGCCGTGGCCGGGACTTACGCCCGACCTTCTGAGCGTGCTTATAGTTACCGCCACACAGGCCAACGGCACAGTGCTGTTTCACCAAAAAATGTTTGAAAGCCGCCTGTTTTTCGTTGACAAGCTAATCTCCATGGGCGCACAGATAATTCTCTGCGACCCCCACAGGGCTGTTGTCGTGGGACACAACCACAAATTCCACCTCAAGGCACGGCGAATGGTCTCCCCCGACATCCGTGCGGGCATAGCCCTGCTCATCGCCGCCATGAGCGCAGACGGAACAAGCCGCATAGACAACGTGGAGCAGATAGACAGAGGCTATTCCGACATAAGAGGACGGCTGAACAAACTCGGGGCTAAAATTCTCAGAATTGAATGACATGCTTTTTGACGACGCAATATTAATAGGAAAGGTAGCAAAGGCGCGTTCCGCAAAAGGGGACGTGCAGATAAACCTAACCAACATCACCGCCGATATGTTTTGCGGCGATTTCCTGCTTTTCGACATTGACGGACTGAAAGTGCCGTTCAAAATCGAGAGTCTTGATGAGCGCGGAAACTCAATGTTCGCAAAGTTTGAGGAATGCCACGGAGACCACAGCGAAATCGTAGGGCGCACGGTTTATTGCCGTAAGGAGGACCTGCAAGGCATCACCGAAGACGCCATAAGCCTCAACCCGAACGTATTGAAAGGCTTCGAGGTTCACGACTCCGCGCTCGGAAACATCGGAACTGTAAAAAGCATTGACACGTCAACCATAAACACCATTATATATGTGCAGGGGGAACAGGAAATACTCATTCCGCTCGCCGAGGACTTCGTGGAGGAACTCGACATTGACAACAGGGTTCTGCGCCTTCACCTTCCCGAAGGGCTGGTAAGCATCAACGACAAAAAGACACAGACTAAGACTGATGAACAATAAACGCATAGCAATTTTAGGCTCAACCGGCTCAATCGGCACGCAAGCCCTGAAAGTTATAGAGGAACATCCCGACCTTTTCACGGCAGAAGTGCTTACGGCAAACAGCAACACCGCACTCCTTGCCCGACAGGCGCGAAAGTTCAAGCCCGATTCGGTTGTCATAGCCGACGAAAGCAAATACGGCGAGCTAAAGGAAATGCTCGCCGACGAAGACGTGAAAGTCTATGCCGGGCAACAGGCCATTTGCGATGTTGTTCAGTTGGGCAACATCGACATGGTTTTGGTCTCGGTCGTAGGTTTTGCAGGACTTCTCCCCACCATAAGCGCAATCGAGGCGCACAAGCCCATCGCCCTTGCCAACAAGGAGACCCTTGTTGTGGCGGGGGAAATAATAAACCAACTCATCGGAGAAAACAAAGTGCCGCTGCTGCCCGTTGACAGCGAACACTCGGCAATATTCCAGTGCCTTGCCGGCGAGGGGGGCAACGAAATAGAAAAGATACTGCTAACAGCCTCGGGCGGCCCGTTCCGCAATTTCTCAAAAGCAGAGCTTGAAAACGTAACCGTGGCACAAGCCCTCAACCACCCCAGCTGGAGCATGGGGGCGAAGATAACCGTTGACTCCGCCACGATGATGAACAAGGGCTTCGAGGTTATCGAGGCAAAATGGCTGTTCGGCGTAAGCGAAAGCCAGATAGAGGTGCTGGTACATCCGCAGAGCATCGTCCATTCCGCCGTGCAGTTTGCCGACGGTGCTGTCAAGGCACAGCTCGGAATGCCCGATATGCGCATTCCAATCCAATACGCTTTCAGCTACCCCGACCGCGTGCCGCTGAAAAGCGAAAGGCTCGACCTTGCAACGCTCGGACAGCTTACGTTCTCCGCACCCGACACAGACAAGTTCCCATGCCTTGCGCTCGCTTTCCACGCCATAAAGCGCGGAGGTTCGCTGCCGTGCGTGATGAACGCCGCCAACGAAGTGGCAAACCTCGCCTTCCGCAACGGACAGACAGGCTTCACCGCAATAGGTGAAATAATCGCGGAGACCATGAGCGCAATGCCGTTCACAGCCTGCCCCACCGTGGAAAACCTTCTTGACATCGACCGCGAGGCACGCGCAAAAGCTGTGGAAATAACAAACAGAAAACATTAATCATTGAAATAACAGACTTACAGAATGGAATCGTTTTTAATCCGCGCCCTGCAACTCATTTGTTGCTTTTCAATACTGATATTCCTGCATGAGGGCGGACATTTTCTTGCTGCCAAGCTCTTCAAGGTGAGAGTGGAGAAATTCTGCCTGTTCTTCGACCCCTGGTTCACGCTCTTCAAATTCAAGCCCAAGCGCAGCGACACGCAATACTGCCTTGGCTGGCTTCCGCTCGGCGGATACGTCAAGATAGCCGGAATGATTGACGAGTCGATGGACACGGAGCAGATGAAACGCCCGCCCCAGCCGTGGGAATTCCGCACAAAGCCGGCATGGCAGAGGCTCATTATAATGGTGGCAGGTGTGGTGGTGAACTTCCTTCTCGCCCTCGCCATATATGCAATGGTGCTGTTCGTGTGGGGCGAAACCTACACGCCCGTGGAGAAAATGACCTATGGAATGGCATACAACGAACAGGCGCACAAGCTCGGCTTCAAGGACGGAGACATCCTGATAGGCACAAACACCAAAATGTTCCGCAGCTTCGACACCAACGAAAGCGTTGGCGACGCATACCGCGCCCTCTCCAACTCCACCGAGGCTTACGTGCTGCGCGACGGAAAGCGCGAGACAATAAAGCTCCCCGGCAACATGAATATGCTGTCGATGATAAAGTCGGTGCCACCGTTTGTGCAGACACTCATCCCCTCGACTATCGACAGCGTAATGCCCGGTTCGCCGGCGGCAAAAGCCGGAATAATGGCGGGCGACCGCATCGTGGCGTTCGGAAACCGCAGCGTGGCGTCGTGGAACGAGATAAACGACTCTTTGGGGCGCATAATGGACGCGCTCACCACCGCCAACCACGCCGACAGCCTTGCCCTGCGCAACATAACGCTCGCCGTGATGCACCAGGGCGCAACCGCGCCCGACACTGTGAAGCTCACAATGACCCCGGACTGCAGAATGGGAGTGGCATACGGCATGGCACTGAAAAGCTACGAACAGAAAACCGTAAAGTTCGGCTTCCTCGAATCAATTCCCGCAGGAGCGAAACATGGCATAAACGTGCTGAAGGGATATGTTGACGACATGAAATACGTGTTCACCAAAGACGGCGCGAAAAGCGTGGGCAGCTTCGGCGCAATAGGCAGCCTGTTCCCCACCCACTGGGTGTGGCAGCGTTTCTGGGAGCTTACGGCGTTCATAAGCATAATCCTCGCCTTCATGAACATACTCCCAATTCCCGCGCTCGACGGCGGACACGTGTTCTTCCTGCTCTACGAGATGATAACGCGCCGCAAGCCCTCGGAGAAATTCCTCACCTACGCCCAGGTGGTTGGCATGACGCTCCTCATACTCCTTATGCTTTTCGCCATATCAAACGATGTGAGGAACTTCCTGCTGAAATTCATAATGTAGCGCACAAAAGCAAACAACACAAAGCCACGCCATGCACACCACGGCGTGGCTTTTTTGTCCAATATTCGCGAAAAACGCCCAACACATTGAAAGACTGTATTTTGCACCTAATTTAAGATTTCTGCATAACCTTTTGGTTGCCAATGCGTTGCAAGTGGGCGAAAAAAGGTCTGATGTAGTTTGAATTATGTCTGATATAATTTTTTCTACATAGGACATAGTTTTTC
>CAVCON010000113.1:4570-7818 GCA_963603805.1 Oscillospiraceae bacterium | reverse complement strand
GTCAGATAGCCCGCTATCTTCCTCATCAGAATGACGAACCTGCCTCAAAAATACACCTCAAATCATGAGGCGAAAAAATCAAGACAGTTTCAAAAAAGTCCGCATTTCCACTTGTAGGGAAATGCGGACTTCTTTTACGTGTATAGTTTTATAGGTAGCGGCTTACTGGGCTTTCCATTCCACTTCATCGGAAATGCCGCTGTCGGAAACCACCTTGAACTTGTCGTTTGCCGTCTTGTATTTCACAGGGTCGAACAGCCAGATAACGCCTGTGCTGTCGGGGCATTTTTCGAGCGTTTGCACTTTCTCGCCGTTCTGGTATAGCGTTAGGCTCTTGGCATTGCTGTAAACTTTTACGTTGAACGGTTTGTCCTTGGGGCTTCCGCTGCGCCTGCGTCCTGTTATGTACACAGTGGTCTCTTTTTTGTTCCAAAGTGATTTGTAAAAATAGAAATGGTCTTTCTTTGTTTTGCGGTCGCGTGTAACAAGCCCTTTGTCGTTCATGTATTTGCGGTTTTCGTTGGCTGTGAAGTTCACGCCGTCGCCACTGTCCATATACCCCTCTCTGCGGTCTGCCACAGGGAAGTCGAACATAATCCACAACGAGGTGAAGTTAAGCCACGGCATTTTGAGTATCTGCCTCATGTCGCTTTCGTGCAGGTAGCAGGCGTATTCCTCGTAGTGCTTGCTGTCGTCGCTGCGGTCTTTCATCACAGCCGAGTCGAGAGTGTGGCAGAATGGGTTTGCTCCACCTCCGTATTCGGCGATGTTTGAAATGCCCATATTCCTGTGTACGTCGTTCATTTCGTTGGTCAGGCGGTCAACGCCTCCCATCTGATACCAGCCTGGATAGCGGTTTTCGGAATAGAAATCGGCGCAGAGTTCGGAGTAGTTCTCGTCGTGGAAAATGCTGCACTCCGTGAGTCCCACATATCTGTAAGGGTCGAGGCTCTTTGCGTAGTGGTAAAGCCTTGTTGACTGGTCAACAACTTTTCTGCTGTCGAATTTTCCCTGCAACTTGTCGTTGTTGCCCCAGATGTTCACCTCGTTCCACATTCCCCAGAACACGATGCTCGGGTGGTTGTAGAGATTTACAATCATCTCCTTCATCTGCTGGTTTATGTTGGTGAAATATTCAAGCTTGGCATTTATGCCGCAAACATTCACCCAGGGGATTTCGGTCTGTACGATTATTCCCAACGAGTCGCAAAGGCGGAACTCGTAATCGTTGTGGGGATAGTGGGCCAACCGCACGAAATTCGCGCCGAGTTCCTTGATTATCTTATAGTCCGTGTAGGTATGCTCCTTGGTTACTGCCGACGCTTCGCCGTCCCAGTCCTGGTGTTCCGAAACTCCGCGCAGGGGGTAGCTGCGTCCGTTGAGGTAGAAGCCTTTTCCGTATGTCATGTTGTAGTAGCGGAAGCCCACTTTTGTTTCAGCCTTGTCAATCTCCTTGCCTTTGGAGTCGAGGATTGAGAGCAGCGCATCATACAGGTAGGGGTCGTCAAGTCCGTCCCAGAGGTGTGGGTTCTGTATGTCGAAGTTTTGCAGGTATTCGTATGCCTTGCCGTTCTCGATGGTTATTTCGCGCTCTGTTTTGTACGCAGGGCTTTCGCGGTCCTGCCCTTTGAGCGTGAAGCGTATCTTAATCTTTTGCTTTTTGCCGCTGGTGTTTACTATGAATGTCTCCACCTTGCCGTTAGCCTCCTCGCGGCTCACGAACGGCGTGCTTACGTGCATACGGTACATACCGTATTTCTCGGGCATGAAGAACAGTCCGTTCATCTTCAGCAGATACACCGGGTTGTGCAGTCCGTTGTTTTTGTTGAAGTCGGAGTTTACAGGAATGAGGTTTAAGTCAAACGTGTTGTCGGTGCACACCTCAATGTCGTTTTTCCCCTCGTGTATGTATTTGGAAAGTGTAACGACAAATGGTGTGTAGCCTCCGCGATGCTCCATAAGCTGTTTGCCGTTCACGCTTACGGTTGCCGCCTGTGCCGCACCCTCAAACAGGATGTATGCGGGTTTTTTCAGGTCGTCCTTGCTGAATTCCACTTGCTTCCTGTAATAAGCCTTTCCGCGATAATACTTTTTTGAGTGTCCGTCGATGGCGTTGCAGCTGTGGGGTATGCTCACTTGCTGCCATTCGGTTTTGTTCTTGCTGAAGTCCCATTGCTTCAGTTCCACTTGTTCCCATGCCCTGCGCTGGGCCGTTGCCGACTGCACCGCGACGGTGAACGCGGCAAGGCATAGCGTTTTGAATATGCTTGTGTTCATGATAAATGTTTGTAGTTTTTGCTTTTATTCGGTTTCCAAAGGTAGTGATTATTACCGAAATAAAAATGTAAGGACGCGAAAAAACATTTTCCCGATGCCGTTTTCATGCAACGCCTGCTCCGCCAACGCCCTGTTTGCACAATGATATTCGGGGTGTAATCAAACACCCTCTGCAAATTCCAGCAAAACCTACATAGGACATGGGAAAAACTATGTCCTATGTAGAAAAAATTATGTCTGATATAATTCAAACTACATCAGACCTTTTTTCGCCACTTTCAAACATCTGAAAAACAAAACGTTACATTAGATGTTAATTGTATGGCTATTGTTTTGTAAATCAGTGCTTTGCACAAACAGAGCCATTTTTGCAGTTCCTTCGGCACAAGCCGGCTGTACGGATATGCCATGTGGCACTGGGCATCCCCTGGTTTTACGATTTCATATTCCGTACAGATGCCTTTTTCACCATTCTCCCCACGAAATTCCACGCAGGCATTTTTTTCAAAGTGCTGCGAACAGGTTGGATGTTCCATAGTAGGAAAGCGAGCAGCACTGCTATGCTTATGATGCAGGTTGTGCCATACAGCTGCCGTATGCTTATCATGAGTAAGTTGCTTGCATCGTATGGCAAACCACGGGCCATGTTGTCTGCCACCTGATGGCGAAGTCCAAAACTATACAGTCCCGAGCACATTGTCGAGACTGGACCGTTACGGATGATGCCTGCCATAGTCAGTCCCATAAAGAAATGCTGGAACGGCATAAGTTCCTCCAAGTATATGGTCAGAATGCAGAAAAATATTGCATTGCCGAACGAGAGAAGAAAAGTCGGCAGGTAAAACGCCTCTAAGTTAAGCCCGGGGGCGATAAGCAGATACATTATTACCGGGTAGGCTGTCATTGCCGCCACACCGACGGTCAGCAGTTGCGTGTATTTCTTTTGAAGCACTTTGCACCATAAAAGGCAG
>CAVCON010000113.1:0-4560 GCA_963603805.1 Oscillospiraceae bacterium | reverse complement strand
GCCTGCGATGGCTCCCATCCACTCCACCAAGTTGAGCACATTGGTGGTGAAATTTCCGAAGTGCAGCACCCCGCCTGTGAATGCGGTCTGCAACACTTTGGGCGTACTGCCCATGAATTCCACGAAAGCGAACAGGGTGAGCAGAGGGACGAGACGCTTGTATTTCCATGCGTCAACAGTAATGTATGCGTGGTGTATATGGCGCATTCGCTGTATGCAGAAATATCCCGTTACGGCAAACAGCAACAAGTCAGCTTTCATGATGTCGCTGTCGAGCCAGTTGTAATGTTCGCCATAGTTGAAGAAAAAGATGAATTCCAGCATCCATGCCGACCAAAGCAGACAGCCGAGGTAGTCGATGCTTATAAACGGCAGCGGCTTCATGAAACGGAAGTCGTGGGTTGTGGCGTATATTATTAGTGCCACCGTAAGCAATGCTCCCGTCATGGTCCAGTTTATGATGCGCCAGTCCTGGCAGATGTAAACCAAGTGTTCGGTGATCCAAGGGGAAAGGTACATATTTCCCAAAACGAAGCAATAAAGCAACGGAAAGAAAATGGTGAAATCCCGCTTTGGTGTCATCCATAACTGTATGGTGCTCATGCACTCGAAACACCCGCAAAGTTTGAAAAAGCCTGCTGTGTAGCCGAGTATGCACATTAACGGCACAGAGTCAGTCCACATTATCAGGAAGTCGCAAGCCGCTATCATCAGTGCGGCATTAAGCAGCAGCTGGCGGTTTGTGAAATGAAACTTCATCTTGAAGAGAAAAGGAAACGGCATTGCCACGCCCACTACATTTGACATGACAATCATTGTTACGTCTTCTCTCATCAAACTGTATTCTCCCATAACCTGGCTCATAGCTCCGCCATATATTCCGCCGGACATCAAAAAAGTGAAAGCGAACAGAAGGTATATCCAGGGCTGTAAGCGGCGTGGCACCCGAGAGTTGAAAGAAGGGACACGGAATGGTCCCTGCGGCATAGGGGGTGCGGGCATTATTTCCTTACTTTGGTTTCCACGTTCATCCCGGCGCGAAGCAAAGCCGTTTGCTTAGGGTCGTTGTCTTTGCTTATCGCAATGCGAACAGGTACGCGCTGCTCCACTTTTACAAAGTTCCCCGTGGCGTTATCTACGGGAATCATGGAATAGGCATTGCCGGCGGCGGCAGAGAGTGCCTCCACCTTGCCGTGGAATACAACGCCGGGAATGGCGTCGGCTGTGAAGTCCACGGTCTTGCCTATGGTAATGCCGTCTATCTGGGTTTCACGATAGTTTGCAATTACCCAAACATCGTTGTCGTCCACAATGCGGGCCAACATCTGCCCAGGCTGCACCAACTGGCCAATGTGGATTTCCTTCTTTCCCATAACGCCGTTGCAGGTTGCCTTTATTACGGTGTAGGACAGGTTAAGGCGTGCCAGATTTAATTGTGCCTCTGCCAAACTTTCACCTGCACGCGAACCTCCGAGTTGCTGTATCTGCACATTCTTGACCGAAGCGGCACTTTCCCTTCTGCTGTTAGCCTGCTCGTAGCGGGATTTGGCTCCGAGATAGCGGGCGTATGCGTTGTCGTATTGCTGGCGGGTGATTGCGTCTTTCTCCATCAATGCCGCGTAGCGGTCAAAGTCTTGCTTTGCATTCACCATCTCCACGCGGGCTTCCTCTATGGCGGCTGAAGCCGTCTGTATGTTGCTTGCCGTAGTGCCCATGTTTGCCGAAACAACAGATGAACCAGACTTTGAACTGCGCATTCCAGCCTCGGCTTGCGCCAGTTGCAAGCGGTATTCTGCGTCCTCTATTATGACAAGTGTGTCGCCTTTTTTTACGTGCTGGAAATCATTGAACCGAATGTCCTTTATAAATCCCGGCACACGGGTGTTTATTGGGGCGATGTGGCGGCATACCTGTGCGTCGTCGGTGTATTCCACGCCGCTGCCGTGTACAAAATGACTGAAACACCATGCTGCGGCGCTAACCAGGAAAATGCAGACCACCACGTTGTATGTTCTCTTGATAATGTTTTTGTTCATTGTTGGTATTTTGTTTGCAATTTATGTTTTGTTTCAAATGTTTCCGGCTGCATACTTCATGCGATAGTAGGCATAGACTATGTTGATGCGTGCGTCCGCTTCTTTCAGTTCTGCGTTGAGGCGAATGTTGGAAGCGTCCACCATGTCGGTTACGAGAGCCAGCTGGCTGAGGTATCTGGCGTTTATTACGTCATAGTTCTGGTGAGCCAGTTCCACGTTCTTCTTTTGCGTTTCCAGTTCCACATAAGTTTGCTGATACTGCACGTATGCCGCTTGCACGTTGTTGTTGACCTGTTCCGCTTGCACGGCGTGAGCCTCCTTGGCTTGCCTGGTTTCCACGGCGGCTTGCCTGATGCGCTTGTTGCTCTTGAACAGTGAACTGAGGCTGTACTTTACTCCTATGCCCACATACCATACATTAAGGTTCTTGTCAATGGGAGGCAACTCGAAGAGGACTGGACCGTCGAAATTGTCTGCTGCAATGAAAGCCACTTTGGGAAGCATATCGCTCTTTGCGATTTTTTCCTTTTGTGCGGCAATTTGTACGGCGTAGGAACTCTGTTCCAGTAAGGGTGAGTTCTGAATGCCGGTGTTTTGCCAATAAGCCTCGCTGTCTTTGCCGTACACGTTGTTGATAATTGATGAGTCAGGGATGATTTCTGTGTGCTGCGCCATGCCGAGTGTGTTGCATAGCTGGTGGTTTAGGATGCTGCGGTTGTTGCGGAGTGCTGTCAAACCGAGTTTGAGCGTTTCCATTTGCAGTTCATACCGCGTGATGTCGTTTTTCAGTGCCATGCCTTGGCTTTCCTTTTCCTTGATGTCAGCGATGAGCTGGTGGGTAAGTTCGATGTTTTTCTTATACACCAGTATTTGGTTGTCGGTTTTGAACAGGTCGAGATATTGTCCGAGGGCGATGAAGCGTGTTTGCTGGCGGGTGAGCTTCAAGCTTGCTTCAGCTTGTTGTTTGCCAAGCTCGGCGAGTTTGATGCTTGCGTTTATGGCACCCCCGGCATAGACAACCTGTTGCGCCTGAAAGGAGAAGTTGTTGCCAAAATGAGGTGAGCTAAGTCCGTGCGGGCTGGAAAAATCGCGGTCGCATAGCAGGGCGTTGCCGATATAGCTGAACGACAGTGAGGCGTCGAGGTCGGGCAGCCGTTTGCTTTTTGCCGACTTTATGCCAATATCGGCTGCTTCCACACCCGTTTTTGAGGTGCGGAGCTGCTTGCTGTTACGTTCCGTATTCTCGAATAGTTGGCTGATGGTCATTTTCTGTTTTTTCACAGCGTGGTCAACATAGCTGTCAGTGCAGGGCGTTTGTGCCCAAAGCAGGATATTGCTTTCCAATAACAGAAAGCATACGGACAACATTTTTTTTATCATTAATATAATAGCCTTTTGAAATTCGGGTGCAAACGTACGGCTTTTTTGAAGCCCCTTTGTTTTACAAACTTCGCGGTGCAAGTGCAATTTGGGAACAAAAGTTCTTCTGTGTTACGCCAATTTCTTATTTTTACAGTAAAAAACAGAACAACGGTGGATGTAACAGGGAATGTTCTCTGTTTGTAATCAGCATAAATACATGGAATTGTCAGAATTGGATGACCGTCAAGAGGCGGAATTGTTTACAACAAATTTAAGGGAATGGGAAGCTGGCCCTCAAGTGTTGGCTTATGGGGCTGTGCTGGTTTGCCGCGAGGGCGCGGCTGTGCTGAATGTGAACTACAAGGACTGGGAACTCTACGAGGGTGCGGTCATCACTGTGTTTCCAAACGATGTGGTGGAATTGAAAGTGAAAAATGGGGAAGGGCAGGAGAAGCCGCAGCAAAATAAACCTCCGCTTTTCCGGGTGGAGATGCTAAAGTACAGTCCGTCGCTCTTGCGGGAGGCGAGCTTGCAGTTGGAATACACCGTGTATTCCTTGTTGCGCGAAGACAGATGCAGGCAGGACACGCAGGTAGTAACAAATATAGTCAACAGGATGTTTGCATTGCTGAAGCTGTATTTCGGTCAGCCGGAGTGTGCTTGTGTCCCACAGTTGGTGTTGTGCCAGCTAAAGGCATTCTTCATAGGATTTCATGATTACTTGCTGCGCAACCCACAATACCGTTCCGACGGAGTGAAGTCTCATAGGGTGAGGGAGCTGTTCAACCGATTCATTGCGTTGGTTGAGAAAGATTACAGAAATTCGAGGGATGTCAACCATTATGCGGCTCTGATGAATATCACTTCCAAATATCTCACAAATATAGTGCGCAATGTAACAGGACACACCCCCAAAGACATTATCGACCAGTATGTCATTTTGCAGGTGAAAAGGCAGCTTCGGCAAACAGACCGAAGCATCAAGGAGATTGCGTGGAAGTTTCATTTTGCCGATGTGAGTTCCTTTTGCCGTTATTTCAAAAAACACGTGGGTCTTACACCGCAACAGACGAGACCAATAACGCCATAAGTTCCTGTTCATGGAATTAAGGTATGGACTAAGAAACTGTTTTGATTTTTTGCATAGAGACAGTTTTATACC
>CAVCON010000112.1:4517-7826 GCA_963603805.1 Oscillospiraceae bacterium | reverse complement strand
AAACTATGTCCGATGTAGAAAAAACTACATCGGACATAGAAAAAATTATATCAGACATAATTTTCGCCCCTTGTAACGCGGCATTCGCATCTGCCGTATATGGATAGAGCATATAGGACATACCGTTATTTTAGGGTCTCTGTTTTGGGCAGGGATAATGTTTGATGGTTTAGTGGCAGCGTTTGCATAACTGCGCGTTTTATAATGGTGAGGACTTTATTTATGGCGGTATTGCCGTGTATTAAGGCAGAAATTGCTATTTTTGCATAAATAAAGCCACAATGAAACAGAAGATAATAATATTGGATTTTGGATCGCAAACCACGCAGCTGATAGGTCGCAGGGTTCGCGAACTTGACACTTTCTGCGAAATATTGCCGTATAATAAGTTCCCGGAAGATGACGAGACGGTCATTGGCGTGATATTGAGCGGTTCGCCTTTCAGTGTTTACGATGACAAGGCGTTCAAGATAAACTTGGACAAAATAAAGGGGCGTTATCCTGTTTTGGGAATTTGCTATGGCGCACAGTACATAGCGTATACTCACGGAGGAAAGGTGGAGCCTGCCGGCACACGCGAATACGGTCGTGCCAACCTTACGACAATAGATTTCAATGACCCGCTTTTCAAGGATTTTGAGCCTAATTCGCAGGTGTGGATGAGCCATGGGGATTCCATTACCGCAATCCCCGAAGGGTATAAGACCATTGCTTCAACAGAAAAGGTGAAGTATGCAGCCTTTGCTTCCGAAACGGAGAAAATATGGGGTGTGCAGTTCCACCCGGAGGTGTTCCACTCCGTGCAGGGAACACAGCTCCTTAAAAACTTCGTGGTTGACATTTGCGGTGGCAAGCAGGACTGGAGTGCGGCTTCCTTTGTTGACACAACGGTCTCGGAACTCAAATCACAGCTTGGAGACGACAAGGTGGTGCTTGGACTAAGCGGTGGCGTGGACTCGTCAGTGGCTGCCGTATTGTTGAACAAGGCTATCGGGAAAAACCTTATCTGCATTTTTGTGGACCACGGAATGCTCCGCAAAAACGAGTTCGAAAACGTACTCGGGGAATATAAGAACTTGGGACTTAACGTAATTGGCGTTGATGCCAGTGAAAAGTTCTTCAATGAACTTGCAGGTGTTACTGAACCAGAGAAAAAACGCAAGATAATCGGCAAGGGCTTCATAGATGTGTTCGAGGCGGAGGCTAAAAAGATAAAGGATGTGCGTTGGCTCGCCCAAGGCACTATTTACCCCGACCGCATAGAAAGTCTGAACATAACTGGCAAGACAATAAAGAGCCACCATAATGTGGGCGGCTTGCCTGAAAAGATGAACCTGAAGCTTTGTGAGCCTTTGCAGTGGCTTTTCAAGGACGAGGTCAGAAGAGTGGGGCGTCAGCTCAATATGCCCGACAAGCTTATTCTGCGTCATCCGTTCCCCGGACCGGGACTTGCAGTGAGGATACTCGGAGACATCACACGCGAAAAAGTGCGCGTATTGCAGGATGCAGACGACATTTTCATACGCGGGCTTCACGATTGGAAGGTGAAAGACGAAAATGGCAAGGAAGATGAACTTTACAATCATGTTTGGCAGGCGGGAGTTGTGCTGCTGCCCATAAAAAGCGTGGGAGTGATGGGAGACGAGCGCACATACGAACGTGCGGTGGCTCTGCGTGCCGTAACAAGCGTGGATGCAATGACCGCAGACTGGGCGCGGCTTCCTTATGACTTTATTGCCCAAGTGAGCAACGACATAATCCGCAATGTGAAGGGGGTTAACAGGGTTTGCTACGACGTATCGTCCAAACCGCCTTCAACAATCGAGTGGGAATAAATGCGGACAATATAAGTTAAAAACGGAGGGGATGTCTGTCCTCCCCGTTTTTGCATTTATGCCATGCGTGCGAGTGTTTGGATTAATTAGTATCTTTGCAGCCAAATGGAAAAGATTCTGATAAAAATCCTGCTTCTGTTTGGAATTGCCTGTTTTGCGTTGCCCTGCTTGGGTCAAAATGTTTTTGACGAAAGAGGCAACCGTATTGACGGGTATGAGCAGCAAAACACCTCTCATTTCGCAAGCGAAGAAGATTCTACAGAAACCAATGAAGACTTGCCCGTAGGTATGTTTGTCTGGAAAGTTGACGACGTATTCGGGGACAGGATAAAAAGCGACATAGACACGATGTCGTACCAATTCCAGAACTCCAACTTTACGGATGGAATAACAGGGCAGTATAATACTTTGGGCAATATGGGGTCGCCGCGCATATCGCGCCTTTATATGAAACGCCGGGTTATGAGTGATTTTATTTTTGCAGACCCGTTCGACTTTTTCCTGACAGAACCCAAGGACTTTTATTTTACGAACACATTCTCCCCCATAACCAACGTTACATATCATGAGTGTGGAAACAAAACAGACGGAGAAGACCGAATAAAGGCACTCTTTGCCGTAAATGCGGGAAAGAAAATCGGATTGGGATTTAAGTTGGACTATCTGTACGGCAGGGGATATTATGCAAATCAAAGTACATCACAATTTAACGCTTCCATATATGGCTCTTATGTGGACGATAAATACGAGGCGTATTTGCTGGCAGGGGCTAACCATCTGAAAAATGGGGAAAACGGCGGAGTAGAGTCTGACGCTTATATAACAAATCCCGAAAGCCTTCCAAACAAGTACGGTTCAACAGATATTCCAACAGTTTTGAACAAGGCATGGACAAGGGTTTATACAAATAATGTGTTTTTCTCTCACCGTTACAACCTTGGGTTCTATCGCACACTTGACAAGGACGGAAACATTGTGAAGAATGCAAACGACACAATACTTACCGACCCTGTGGCTTTGTCCCGCCTTGACTCTTTGCAAAGGGATTCTATAAGCAAACTGGCGGAAGAACGAAAAACATATACGCGGGAATTCGTTCCTGTTACCAGTTTTAACCATATACTAAGAGTTGACGGCAACACCCACCGCTTTATTAATAACAACATCCGTGAAGGGTATTATCTTAACCAGTATCTTGATGGGGATTCTGTTAACGACCGCACGCACTATGTGAATGTTTCAAACACGTTTTCGGTTCAGTTGAGGGAGGGTTTCAGCAAGTGGGCAAAGGCGGGGTTAAGTGCTTTCGCACGCCATGAGCTTATGCAATACAAACTGCCGATGACGCTGACGTCAAATAAAACCTATACGGAAAACCGTTTGACTTTTGGCGGAAGGATTTTCGGCACTCAAAGCAAGTATGCAAAATATGACGTTGTGGGAAACGTATCCCAATCGGGCAGTGATTTTGGTA
>CAVCON010000112.1:0-4507 GCA_963603805.1 Oscillospiraceae bacterium | reverse complement strand
AACTTCATGTTGCCTTTGAAAAAAGACACAATAAATCTGTCCTTTAGGGCGAACGTGAGCAATAACCGCGCTTCTTTTTATTACCGGCACTATCATGGAAAATTCGCATGGTGGGACAATAATGATTTGAACCACGAACTGCGCACCCGCTTTGAAGGCGTGCTTTCGTATAACCGCACACGCACAAATTTGCGCGTGAGTTTTGAAAACGTCAAGAATTACACATATTTCGCAGCCAATCAGGTTAAATATACAGGAGGGAAAGACAGCACTTTGTTTTCTAACGGAGTTGCGGTAAGGCAGCATTCTGAAAATATACAGGTCATGGAAGTGGCACTTAATCAGAATTTCAAATTCGGAGTTTTCAATTGGGAGAACGGGCTGGTGTATTCAACAAGCAGCAATGAAGATGTGATACCTGTTCCTGCATTCTCTGCGTATTCAAACCTGTACCTCTTTTTTAGGATTGCGAAAGTGTTGAGCGTGCAATTTGGGGCGGATGTGAAATATTTCACAGAATATTACGCTCCTACGTATTCCCCGATGATAGGGCAGTTCGCAACACAGGACAAATCGAATAGGATTAAAGTGGGAAATTATCCTATTGTGGATGTTTACGCAAATTTCCATTTGAAGCACACGCGCTTTTATCTTATGGCTTCACACGTAAATAAAAGCAGCAATGGTGGAAAATATTTTCTGGCACCACATTATCCATACAATCCGATGACGATAAAATTCGGCATATCATGGAATTTCTTTAATTAGTGTGTATTCATAAGAAAATTAAAATAGAGCATTCGGTAAAAAGAAATTAGTAATTTTGCAATCGTTTATATACGAACAACGGTATGAGGCTTAAGAAAATATTCTTTTTGGTTGTATGCTGCTTTTTTACAGCGTTAGTTGCGAGTGCACAAATCAGCAAAGAGATAATGAAAGTGCTTGACAACACTTCTGAAAACATTCGGAAGTGCGGAAATGTAAAAGCCACTTTCGTTGCGACCCAGTTCAAGCACAAGCAGGCGCAAGGCTCTACAAACGGAATGATTTGCATAAGCGGCAACAAATTGTATATAGACGGTGGGGCAACGAAAATATGGTATGACGGTAAAACGCAGTGGTCCTACTCTTCATCAACAAAAGAAGTGAATGTGTCCACCCCCTCTAAAAGTGAAGCGGCAAAGATAAACCCATATTCCTTTATATACCTATATAAACAAGGCTATAACGCCACTATGTCAGAAGCAACAGTGCGCGGCAAAAGCTGCTATGACGTACATTTGTATTCAAATGCCAAAAAGGACATGAGGTTTGTTTACCTGACCATAGACAAGGCAACAATGCTTCCAATCTGCGTCAGAATGAGTCCTAACGGAAACGACTGGACGCGCATCTCAATATATGATGTTTATAAAAAGCAAAAATTCAACGCATCCACGTTTAAGTTTTCTGCAAAGGATTTTCCCAACACAGAAGTAATAGATTTAAGATAAAAGAATATGGACAATATAAAATGTCTGATAATAGGTTCCGGTCCTGCTGGATATACCGCTGCGATTTATGCAGCTCGCGCAGGTTTTAGTCCTGTGCTGGTTGAGGGCATGACAAGTGGCGGTCAGCTCACCCAGACTTCTACGGTGGAAAATTTCCCCGGATTTCCTGAAGGAATAGAGGGCTTTGACCTTATGGACAATATGCGCAAACAGGCGGATAGGTTTGGCACAAAAATAATAACAAGTTCTGTCGTTTCCGTTGATTTTGACGTGCGTCCGTTAAAAACAGTCCTTGACGATAACACGGAGTTGTACTCTGACACGGTGATAATAGCCACAGGGGCGACCGCAAAATATTTAGGTCTTGATGATGAAAAAAAGTATTCAGGCAAAGGTGTAAGTGCTTGCGCAACCTGCGATGGCTTTTTCTTCCGTAAAAAGGTGGTTGCCGTAGTTGGCGGCGGCGATTCTGCGTGCGAAGAAGCGACATATTTGAGCAACCTTGCAAGCAAGGTTTACATGATTGTACGCAAACCATTCTTGCGAGCATCAAAAATCATGCAGAAAGAAGTGGCTGAAAACGAAAAAATAGAAATACTTTACAACACTAATACGGAAGGTCTCTATGGTGAAAATAAAATAGAGGGCGTAAAATTGGTGAGCAATCTCGGACAAGAGAACGAAAAGCATTTTGAATTGCCCATAGACGGTTTCTTTCTTGCCATAGGTCATAAACCCAATAGTGAAATGTTCAGGAGATGGGTGAAACTCGATGAAAACGGTTATATAATTACAGAAGGAAACAGCACGTCAACAGGACACGCAGGGATTTTTGCGGCAGGAGATGTGGCTGACCCGAATTACCGTCAGGCTGTAACGGCCGCAGCATCGGGATGTCGTGCGGCGTTGGATGCAGAAAAATATTTGAAAACATTATAACGTATATAAGAATCATGAAATTAAAAATCTTTATTGCGTCAGTCCTTGTGGCTTTCGGAACGGCAAATACCGCTTCGGCGCAAATTTCCAGTATCTTTTCTAAAATCAAATCTGCCATTTCTGAAACTTTGGGAACAAACTCCAATAGTATAGAAGGCACATGGGTGTATTCCGGGGCAGACGTTGAGTTCACTTCTGATAATATTCTTGCCCAAGCAGGAGGCAAGCTGACTTCTGCTAAAATAGAGAAGAGCATAAACAACGCCCTTAACAAATATGGCATAGCTCCAAACAAACTGTCGCTTACTTTTGAAAAGGACAGTACGTACACTTGCGCATATTCATCGCGCACAACCCAAGGAACTTATACTTTCACAGACGGCAAATTGTGCCTGAAGCCCTCGCAATATTCGGGAAAGACAATAACCACGAATGCCACAGGGGGAAGTACGCTGAAACTGACTTGCGATGCAGACAAGGTCCTCACCCTCGCACAAATGATTAGCAGCAAAGTGGCAAGCCAGGGACAAAATTCAACGCTTTCTATAATCTCGCAATTGGCAAAGAACTATAAAGGGATGAAGGTTGGACTTAAATTCAGTAAGAAATAGGCAAAAAAGAGAGGGCATAATAAATATTGAGTTGGAAAATAAGTTTATAACAATTTAATTCTGTATCTTTGAAAACCAACAATTGAAATATATTCCAAAGATGGAAACAAACAAAGTAAAAGCCGCAGAAGGCAAATTGGGTGTTATGGTGGTAGGTCTTGGTGCCGTATCCACAACATTCATCACAGGTGTGCTTATGGCACGCAAAGGCTTGGCAAAGCCTATCGGTTCGATGACGCAATACGATAAAATCCGTGTTGGTCGCGGAGACAACAAGCAATATAAGCACTACGGCGAAATAGTACCGCTGGCTAACCTGAACGATATTGTGTTCGGTACTTGGGATGCTTATCCCGAAAATGCCTACGAAGCAGCCATCAATGCCGAAGTCCTAAAGGAAAAGGATATAAATCCTGTAAAGGACGAACTTGAGAAAATCATCCCCATGAAAGCCGCTTTCGACCACGACTATGCAAAACGCATTGAGGGCGAAAACATAATGAAGGGTGCCACACGCAAGGAAATGGTTGAAAACCTGCGCAAAGACATCTGCGACTTTAAGAAAAAGAACGGATGTGAGCGCGTTGTGGTGATTTGGGCCGCATCCACCGAAATATACGTTCCCTACTACGCACCTGTACACGACTCGCTTGCTGATTTGAAAAAGGCGATAGAAGCGAATGACACGGAACACATAGCTCCGTCCATGTGCTATGCGTATGCCGCATTAAAGGAGGATGCACCTTTTATTATGGGTGCTCCTAATACAACGGTTGATATTCCAGCAATGTGGGAACTTGCAGAGCAGACCAAGGTGCCTATAGCAGGAAAAGACTTCAAAACGGGGCAAACTCTTATGAAGTCGGGTGTTGCTCCTATTTTCGGAACGCGTTGTCTCGGTCTTGCTGGCTGGTTCTCGACAAACATACTCGGAAACCGCGATGGTCTTGTGCTTGACGAGCCTGCGAATTTCCGCACAAAAGAGGTGAGCAAGTTGTCCACGCTTGAGTCGATACTTGATGGAGACAAGCAGCCCGACCTTTACAAGGACTATTATCACAAGGTGAGGATAAACTATTATCCTCCACGCAATGACAACAAGGAAGGCTGGGACAACATAGACATTTTCGGTTGGATGGGATATCCCATGCAGATAAAGATAAACTTCCTTTGCCGCGACTCCATTCTTGCAGCTCCGTTGCTTCTTGACCTTGTGCTGCTTTCCGATTTGGCTCACCGCTGCGGAAGATACGGAATACAAAGATTCCTCAGCTTCTTCCTCAAGAGTCCGATGCACGACTTTACGAAAGCCGAAGTTCCTGTAAACAATCTTTTCCAGCAATATACAATGCTGAAAAATGCCATTCGTGAGATGGGAGGCTACGAGGCAGACGAGGAAATCGACTGACGCGACAGTTTTGTAAAAACAAAACATACTGCTATATCATGAAAGCTTCATAG
>CAVCON010000111.1:0-7897 GCA_963603805.1 Oscillospiraceae bacterium | reverse complement strand
TGTAGAAAAAATTATGTCTGATATAATTCAAATTACATCAGACCTTTTTTCGCCGTTTTCAAGCCCTTGAAAAACAATAACTTACACAAATCCTTTTGTTTAATATTAAGTCCTTGTAATTCAACGAATTGGCTATTCTCCGCAAAACAGTGCATACTCCACAAGGAAAAACAGCCCGACCCGGACATGAAAGCAAATATCGGCACGCCCGCAACGCCGAAACAGGAAAAAGAGCTATTTTTGTAGTTCCTATTTCTGCGCCCGTACTTCCAATCCGGCGCAAACAGAAAGGCAGACAAACATGGAGCAGTTCATACACGCCGGTGGCGTAAGAGTAAACAACCTAAAGAACATCACGGTTGACATACCCCGAAACAAACTTGTTGTAATCACAGGCTTGTCGGGGTCGGGCAAGTCCTCACTGGCTTTCGACACGCTTTATGCCGAAGGTCAGCGGCGGTATGTGGAAAGCCTGTCGGCATATGCGCGCCAGTTTCTCGGCAGGATATCGAAGCCCGATTGCGACTTCATAAGCGGACTTCCGCCGGCCGTGGCCATACAGCAGCATGTGGCGCAGCGCAACCCGCGCTCAACGGTGGGGACAACGACAGAGATATACGACTACCTGCGGCTGCTGTTCGCCCGCATAGGCAAGACAATCTCGCCCGTAAGCGGCACGGAAGTGCGCCACGACACCCCCGCCGACGTGGTGAAGTGTGCACTCTCCTATCCCGAAGGCACGAAATTCACCGTCTGCGCCCCGCTGAAGGTGCGCGGCGGGCGCACGCTGAAAGAGCAGCTGCTCGTGAACACGCAACAGGGGCTTACGCGCATAGACGTTGACGGCAATGTGGTGAAGGCGGAAGATTTCGCAAACTCCCCCAATGTTGAGAGCGTAAAAGCCGAAGACCTGTTCGTGGTCATAGACCGCCTGAGCGTAAGCAACAGCCAGGAAGCCCTTTCGCGGCTTGCCGACTCGGTGGAGACAGCCTTTTTCGAGGGCGACGGCGAATGTCTGCTGCGCTTCTATCCCGCAAGAATCACAAACCGCTTCTCAACGCGCTTCGAAGCCGACGGGATAACTTTCCAAGAACCCAACGACAATATGTTCTCGTTCAACTCCCCCCTCGGCGCGTGCCCTGCCTGCGGAGGCATAGGCAAGACAATCGGGATAGACGAAAACCTCGTAATCCCCGACAAGTCGAAAAGCGTTTACGAGGGTGCGGTGGTTTGCTGGCGAGGAGAGAAAATGGGAATGTGGAAAGACGAGTTCTGCCGCAGGGCAAAGCGCGACAAGTTCCCAATCTTCAAACCCTACTTCGACCTTACGCAAAAGGAAAAGGCGACACTATGGCACGGAAGCGAAGCCGAGCGTGCGCTGCCCGAAGACCGGCAGGTGAGCATCGACGCGTTTTTCAGAATGGTGGAAGCCAACAAATACAAGATACAGTACCGCGTGATGGCGGCGCGCTATCGCGGACGCACCGTATGCCCAGTGTGCGGCGGCACAAGGCTCAAGCCCGAAGCCAAGTACGTGAAAATTGCCGGCAGGGACATAACGGAACTTGTGGCTATGCCAATAGACGAGCTGCAAAAGTTCTTCGCAAAACTCGAACTTACGGAAACCGACCGCAATATAGCCAAAAGGCTGCTGAACGAAATAAACAGCCGCTTGGACTACCTTGTGAACGTCGGACTGGGCTACCTTACGCTGAACCGCGCAAGCAACACGCTGTCGGGAGGCGAAAGCCAGCGCATAAGCCTTGCAACATCTTTGGGCAGCAGCCTTGTTGGTGCGCTCTACATACTCGACGAGCCGAGCATCGGACTTCACAGCCGCGACACCGACCGACTGATAAAAGTTTTGCGCAAACTGCAAAAACTCGGCAACACGGTGGTTGTGGTCGAACACGATGAGGAGATAATCCGCGAGGCAGACTACATAATTGACGTAGGACCTGAAGCCGGGCGCAACGGAGGCGAGATAGTCTATGCAGGAGACATGAGCGACCTTAAAAGAGGCACGAACAGCTACACGCTGCGCTATCTGCTCGGCGAGGAGAAAGTGGAAGTGCCGCTCTCACGCCGCGCATGGAACAACTTCATCGAAATAACTGGGGCGCGGGAAAACAACCTCAAGAACATAAACGTGAAGTTCCCCCTCAACATCCTGTGCGCCGTTACGGGAGTCAGCGGCTCGGGCAAGTCAACCTTGGTGAGGGACATACTGTATCGCGGTCTCAAGAGGCATTTCGACGAAGTTTGCGACCGCCCCGGCGAATTCACCTCCCTTGGCGGGGACATCGGCGAAATATCTGCGGTGGAATTTGTAAACCAAGAGCCGATAGGCAAGTCGTCGCGCTCCAATCCCGTAACGTACATAAAAGCCTACGATGAGATACGCCGCCTCATGGCATCGCAACCGCTTGCAGTGCAAATGGGATATACGCCGGCCCACTTCTCTTTCAACGCAGACGGCGGGCGTTGCGAAACCTGCAAGGGTGAGGGCGTGATAAAAGTTGAGATGCAGTTTATGGCCGACCTTGTGCTTACCTGCGACGAATGCCACGGCAAGCGTTTCAAGAAAGACATCCTTGACGTGAAGTTCGGGGAGAAAAACATTTACGACATTCTTGAAATGACGGTGAACCAGGCTATAGACTTCTTTATGGAGCACAGCCGCCCCAACATAGCGAAAAGCCTTAAACCGCTGCAAGATGTAGGGCTCGGCTACATAAAGCTCGGGCAGTCATCGTCAACACTTTCGGGCGGCGAAAACCAAAGGGTGAAACTGGCGTATTATCTCGGAATGGGCAAGACGAAACCCACGCTGTTCATCTTTGACGAGCCCACTACAGGCCTCCACTTCCACGACACAAAGAAGCTTCTGCTCGCGTTCAACTCGCTTATCGACAAGGGGCATTCAATAATCGTGATAGAGCACAACATGGAAATCATAAAGAGTGCCGACTACATTATAGACCTCGGCCCGGAAGGTGGCAGGGGTGGCGGAAAAATCATCGCCGAAGGCACGCCCGAGCAAGTGGCTGGGTGCAAAGACAGCTACACTGCAAAATTCCTGCGCGACAAGTTAAAGTGAAGCCGCAAAGCGTCCCCCACGCTCAAAAAACATACAGGCGTGAAACTGCGTGTCCGCATTGACCGGCGTAAGCGGCAGGTAGCCCGCAGCAAAACTCTCGCTACCGTCGTTTGAATCGGCTTTCTCCAACGGCATACTTCCGGCAAGTTTCCGCGTTTCGGCAAGAAGTTCGCCACGGCGGCTTTTGAACAATATCCAGAACCATGCCGCGCTGCCCCCGGCGGGGACTATCCCGAGCGAATTTGCGACCATTCCCATCGTATGGCGGAAATTCATTTCCACACACGGGAATACAGCCACTCCGTCTTCCGTTTTGCACAACATCATGTCAATCCCGAGAAATCCGGCATATTCCGGCACACAGCTGTCAAGCATTTCCATAACGCAAAGTTCCAGACCGCGCACCTGCTCCGCCGAAGCCCCTGCAACGCGCCATATATCCTCGCCGCGCAGCGAGCCTTGCGAAAGGTAGTTCCCGCCATATCCGCCGCCGGCATCGGTGGAAAATTCGGAATATCCCAAAAACTCATACGGTTTTCCCTTTTCTTTGCGGAACTCCATTGCAAAGTCGGCAATCTTTTCGCAGTAGCGTTGTATTTCCACGCCACCGCCCCTGCGGCACGAAGCGCGGCACCAGTCCCGCTCCCTTTTTCCCATTCCGTTTTCGGCAACCAAAATTCCCCTTCCGCTTCCCGAAACAGGGCGTTTCAACACACATTTTCCGAGTTTTCCCATAATCTCCTCCGCCTCCAGCTCGTCCGTGGCGAAATGCGACTCGCCGGCAAAGCGCAAGCCCGCAAGTTTTTCGCAGGAACGCAAGCGCGGCAACAGCCTGTTGAAAAAATCAGAACTGAAACGGCGGTTTTGCAGCCGCGACAGCATATCAATTTCGTCAAGCCCCACACCGACCACAAGTCCGGCTTTCCGCGCCGCGCAAACCACAGCCTTGTCCCATCCCCAAGGCTCAACCGCCGCTCCGCAAGCCTCGCCAAGCGAAGCCACGAGCGTCTTGCCGCGCCTTGAAAGCGGCAAGGCTGAAAGAAACCTCACGCACTCCTCCACATCAGGCACAACAACCGCATCGCACTCCATGCCCCAATACGGAAGCAGCGCAAGGTCGCGCCCAATCGCCATTGCAGCCTTTGAAGGCGTGAAGTTGTCCAAGCCCGATGCCAAAGCCTCCTCGTGCCCTGCATTAAAAATGCCGCAAACCCTTGGCGAAGTAAAACCGTCTCCTGTCATGCTGCAAAGTTACCCTTTATGGTGCAGTTGAAGACATGAAGTAGGAAAAATCGGGATGTTTTGTGTAATGGCATATACCCAACCTGTGAAAACGGATTGTTGTTGAAAGAAAACTGCCAACGCGGAAAAATCGCATAACTCTCTGATTTACACAAAAATATCTCTATAAGCAATATTTGTTATAACGATTTGTTTTTCAAGGCATTGCAAAGGGCTGAAAAAAGGTCTGATATAATTTTTCCTATGTCTGATGTAGTTTTTTCTACATCGGACATAGTTTTTATTATTTCAGATATAATTTGCCACGGCGTTGCCATTCGGAATATTATTCGTAATTTTGCAGTCGATTTTGCCGGAACAATAGCTTTGTTCAAAAGCAGTGCAATGGCGAATTAAGGAATTAACAACTTAATTTAGAGTAACACAAAACAAAATGAAAGAAATCACAATCAACGGAACAAGCCGCACCGAAGTTGGCAAGAAAGCCACACGTGAGGTTCGCAAGGCAGGTCTCGTACCCTGCGTAATCTACGGAGAGGCAAAGGACGCAAACAACGCCCCTGTTGCCGCATCGTTCACAATCCCCTACGAAGAGGCACGCAAGCTTCTCTTCACGCCCGACATCTTCCTTGTTGACGCCATTATCGACGGCAAGAAGCACACGGCAGTAATCCAGGACGCACAGTTCCACCCCGTAAAGGACACAATTCTCCACATCGACTTCTTCGAGGTTCATGCCGAGAAGCCCATTGTCATGGCTGTGCCCATCCAGACCAAAGGTTTGGCTATCGGCGTTAAGGCCGGCGGTCGTCTGAACGTTACCGTGCGCAAGATTAAGGTTCGCGCAACATACGACAAGATACCCGAGAAGCTCTACATCGACGTTACAAACCTCAACCTCGGCAAGAGCATCAAGGTTGGCGAGCTTAGCTTCGAAGGTCTTGAGCTTGTAACCTCAAAGGACGTTGTGGTTTGCACAGTGAAGACCACCCGCGCCGCACAGAGCAACGCAGCAGCTGCCGCTGCCGCAGCAGCCGCAAGCGCAGAATAAGCAACAAAATACACATGACGGGCGCGGAACATTCTATGCTTCTGCGCCCGCTTTGTTTTTCCACCGCAACATTTCACACTCATTATGGCAAACAAGAACTTTTTAATTGCCGGCCTCGGAAACATCGGCCCGGAATACGAAGGCACGCGCCACAACATTGGCTTCATGATTGTCGATGCGCTTGCAAAATCGGCGGGGGCGGCGTTTGAGGACAAACGCTACGGCTTCGTGGCAACAGTGCCGCTAAGAGGGAACAAGCTTTACCTGCTCAAGCCGTCAACATACATGAACCTTAGCGGAAACGCCGTAAGATACTGGCTGCAACAAAAGAAAATCGCGGTGGAAAACCTGCTCGTGGCTGTTGACGACCTTTCACTGCCGTTCGGCAAAATGAGACTGAAACCGTCGGGAAGCGAAGCGGGACACAACGGACTGAAAAACATCACCTCGGTTCTGGGGACGCAAAACTACTCGCGACTGCGCTTTGGAATAGGCAACGATTACCCACGCGGGGGACAAGTTGACTGGGTGCTGGGAAAATTTCCGCCAGAACAGCTTGCCGAAATGGACAAAAGGCTCGAAACCGCCTGTGAGGCGATAAAGAGTTTCTGCCTGATGGGGATTGACTTCGCGATGACAAACTTCAACAACAAATAAGCGATGGCAAGCTCGCGACTTGACAAATGGCTTTGGGCGGCAAGGATATTCAAGACCCGCACCCTTTCGGCGCAAGCCTGCCGCAACGGAAAGGTTACGGTAAACGGAGCGTTGGCAAAAGCGTCGCACGTAGTGAACATCGGAGACAAAATAGGCGTTCGCAAACCTCCCATAACTTTCACCTTTGAAGTTCTGATGCCGATAACGCAAAGAGTGGGCGCGGCAAAGGTGCCGCAGGTGCTGCGTAACATTACGTCAAAGGAACAACTGGAGTATCTCGAAATGGCACGCATAGGGCGCAACGCAGTGCGCGACCGGGGCACCGGGAGACCCACCAAAAAGGAACGCCGCGAAATCGAGGATTATATGCTCACGCCGGAATACAGCGGCGGCACGTTTGAAAGCGAGGACGACGCTTTCGACTTCAACCTTGACGACCTTACGGAAAACGACTGACCGACATCTTATTTGCGGCCATCCACCTTTTTGCCCATAGCGTCAACCCAGAGCGGCTTCTCCGGGTCAATGCACACGCACAGCTTGTTCTTGTCCGTATCCCAAACCTGCTGCATATAATTCGGTGCATATCCTAATCTTTCCGCCGTTGTGCACATTTGTTTCTGCGCGTTGTTTTTGGATTTCAGATTCACTCCGCTTCCAGCTGCCCAAAAACGTTTTGCAGGGTCGTTCTTCAACCACATTTCCGTACCCTCGTCAAAATTCATTATGGAATAGTCTATGAAGCCGTACCATTGTCCCGGGGTGGTCTCCGTGGCATACAAGCCGCCCGCCGCAAAGTAATTCGGGTAATGCTCCATGTTGAAGTTTATTATGTCTATCGGCTGGCGGTAAGGGTTCTCCCCGAAGAGCGGATAATAGCAGGGAGCCTCATCGCAGCAGTTGATAAGCGTTATGGGATGTGTCCACACGCCGCTCGCCAGCCTGTAGCCGTTAAAGGTGAAACCGCGTGTGCAGAAAACGGAACTGAGGTATTCGCCGTAGAAATGCTCTCCGCCCACGGCAAAGCCCACTCCAAAGCCCACGCACACTATGTGCGCCATATAAAACTCGAAGCTGTAGTTCGAGCCCTGCACTCCGCGCACGCCCACGCAGCCCTCCACGCCTACGTGCGGCTTTTGTTTGCGGTCGTACTGGTTCTTGTCGGTTGCCTGAAGCTCGCAGTTCTCCACCCAAATGCCCTCAAAGCGCGAGCCATCAATGCACACGATGTTCTTTTGATTGTCGGGCAGGTTCACCGACAGGTTTTTAACGGCAGCATGACCGGTGCGGTTTCCCTTGCACGCCACCACGGCATACTCCTTTTTGGCGTCCAACGCCTCATAGCACCGTTTCGACACGGCAAGCGTTACGCCCGTAACCTTTTCTGTAGTGTCGAGCACAGGCCTCCGCCCGCATTTCTGCCCCACTATCTCAATCGAGGCCTTCATGCCGTCATAGACAGGCACGCCTATGGCGCAGCAAGTCTGCCCGTCCTCACTGTCCGTGAAGCCGTCAATCATGTATGTTCCGTAATACAGTTCCACCCTGCCGCTCACGCCGAGCGAGTTTATGGCCTTCTGTATGGTCTGCTCGTCATTGCTCCCAGTGCATACGAAATCGGCGAGCGTCTTGTCGCGTTCCGATGAATTTGCCGCCGCCACGGTAACAATATGGTCGGCGTGCAACGCAATATCCTTCTGTATTCCGCTCTTGACCGCCGCCGGCGTTGAAGTCTGCGCTGCAACCCTTAAACCCGTAAGCAAAGTCAGAGCTATGTATAGAAAAATCCTGTTCATTTTCGATTAAAGTTTTATTAATGTTGCAAATATAGCAAAAAGTTTTAACCC
>CAVCON010000110.1:0-7934 GCA_963603805.1 Oscillospiraceae bacterium | reverse complement strand
GTATATATGTAGGGGCGTATTGCATACGCCCTTTACTCCACCGCATGAACCGCACTGCAAACCTCCGCCACGGCATCACAAATCCGCGCAACTCAGGGCGTATGCAATACGCCCCTACGGAGGCGCAAATCATTGGTTAATCGTTGTTTGTGTATTTGCGGCGTGTATGGCATACGCCCTGTACGCCACCGCGTGAACCGCATCGCAAACCGCCGCCGCAACATTGCAAATCGGCGCAATTCAGGGCGTATGCAATACGCCCCTACAAGCGGTGCAAATTCCTGATTAATTGGTGCTTTATGCTACTTTGCGGCGGTTTTGCGGATTATAACCTTCCAAGGTCTTTTCACTGCATTGTGCGCCGCCGTTTGGCAGGTCTCAATCATGCGCTTGTCCATTGCGGCGGGGGCGTATGCGTTTTTTGTAACGTTTTTGCCGGTGATTACCTCAAACCACACACAGGCGGCGGTGTATCTGCCGTAAACAAGATTGAGATGATAACCGTCGCGGTTCATTGTGTCTCCTATATAGGTGTTCCGCGCATTCTGTATGGCTGTGCCCGAGGGTATCACCTTTTTTATGCCGTGCGTTTTCATCGCCTTTTTCGACGCGTTTACAATCATGTTGTACATTTTTGTCTGGCTGCGATCGTAGTTCGGGAACTCGCCGTGCGTGGAGTTTTTTGCGTAAGCCCATGTCTGGTGCCACAGGATTTTGCTTTTTGGCGCGAGCCGCCTTACATAGGCCATCAGGTTTGTGAGATAGGGTTCGAAAGACGTTTCGATGCCCGACACGCCGCTTGCCTGTTGCAGACTGATGTAGTCCCACTCCTCCTCGGCTATTGCGTCGCCCAGTTTCTTGTTGTCGGTTTGCACCATCTTGCCGTCTGCGCCGATTTTGCGGTAGCGGTAGGCGGGTTTGTCGTTTTCGGCGTTGTCCCAGTGCCGCTTCAGCGGGCATCCGCCTATGTAGAGGTTTCCGATAATCAGTTCGTCGCCCGCAGCCTTGCCGAGTTCGTACAGGTTCTGCTCAATGGCGTCCTCTGAAAAGCTGTTGCCTATGGCGAGCACCTTTATGGTTTTTGCGAATGCGCCTTGAAGGCAGCACAGTGTGAGGACAATGAAAAGTGAAAATGCTTTCTGCTTCATGGGTTCTGTTGGTTTATTTTATTGGTGTCTGATTTCTGTTTTTTGAGAGTGGCGCGTTTCATTTTGCGCCGGCAAGTAGCTTTTCCATCGCGGGAATCTCGATAATTCCGCGTGTGAACGTGAGCAGCCCCCTGCCTTCAAGGTCGTGGAGCGTGCGCGACACATTGAGGCGCGTCTCGCACAGGCATTCCGCAAGGTCGGTCATTTTGCATTTAATCTGTTTCCTCCCGGTGGGGCGCAGAGCCTGGCGTGCGAAAAGTTCGCTCATGCGCGACTCTATCGTGGTTGAAGGCATCCGCTGCAAACGCCTGAGCGTTTCCTGCGCTTGCGAACTGAGCATATTCGTGAAGTTGAAGCGGAACACGTCGTTCTCCATCATCTGGCGCACGATTACCGTCTTGGGCAGACGCAGGTAGTATCCGCCTGTTGCGGCGGTGTAGTTGCGGGTGTATGTGGTGTGGAGACCGAAAAGGCATTGCGGCTCGACAACGGCAACGGCGCGGATTGTTTCGCTTATTGTGAAACGGTTTTTGCCAAAAGTGGTGCCGGCGGCAATGTCGCCCTCGAGCAGGAAAACAAGCGAGCGGCATTCTTCGCCCGCAGTGATTATCACGCCGCCTTTGCGCATGGGGGCTATAACAGGGTTGATTGCCTCGTATATGCGCGAAAGCGTGGTTCCGTCTATGCCTAAGAAAAGTGGCAGGGAGGCAAGCTGCTCGTAGTCGAGTTTTTTCATCGTCCTTGCCGTTTTGCGTTGCCCAACCGCTTGGCGAGCGCGGGGGACATCCATACTCCGTTGCCGCCCTTTGCGTCAGAGTAGATGAAGTATGCCTCAAGCTCGGGATGCTTTTCAAGCACTTTTTTCGCAGAATCCACGCCGAGCACCATGAAAGCCGTGGCGTATGCATCGGCTGTGGCGCAGTTGCCGGCAATGACAGTTGACGAAAGCAGGGTGTGCTGCACAGGGAAGCCTGTGCGCGGGTCGATGGTGTGGGCGTAGCGTTTGCCGTTTTTGTAGTAGAAACGGCGGTAGTTTCCGCTTGTGGCCATTCCGCAGTCGGTGAGTTCCACAACGGCCTCTATCTGGTTGTTCACTTGCGTGCTGTCGTCAACGGGGCGGTTTATGCCTATGCTCCAAAGCGAGTTCTTGGCGTTTTTGCCCTTTGCCGCGATTTCGCCCCCAATCTCTATGAGGTAGTCTGTAATTCCAAGCTCGTTGAACAGCGCGGCAACCGCATCGCAACCGTAGCCTTTGGCAATTGCGCTGCAATCGAGCTTGGTGGAGGGGTTTTGCTTTATCACGCGCCCGCCTTCCGAAAGGCTCACCTTGCGGTAGCCAACGGTTTTCAGCAGTTCGCGTATGTTGCCGGGCGTAACGCTGTCCTTTTTTGCAAAACCAAAGCCCCATGCGTTCACGAGTGGGGCAACGGTTATGTCGAAAGCTCCGTTTGTGGCTTCCGAAACGCTTTGGGCTATGCCGAACACGTGGCGGAACATTGTGTCCACCCTCACGTCGCGGTTTTCGTTGACTGCGGTTATTATGCTCCTTTTGTTGAACGGCGAGAGCGAAGCGTCAACCATTGCCAGCCGCTTGTCGATTTCCGGTTGTATGCTGCGGTGGTAGGAGTAGGTTATGTGGTAGTATGTGCCGAACACATTGCCCTCGTCGGTTATGTATCTTGTGTTTTTGTGGTTCGCGATAATGGCGATGCCGGCAATTACCAGAAACGCGAGAAACGCTATCTTGCCTTTTCCTATCCTTTTGCTTTCCATAGCTCCGTTTGTTTATCCTGCAACAAGGATTTTGATGCCGAGCAGAATGAGGATAATTCCGCCGACAAGCTCTGCCTTGAACTCAAATCTTTTTCCTATGAACACGCCAACGGCTTTGCCCGCAAGGGTTAGCAGGAACGAGCCGAGCGCAATAAGTGCCAAGGGCGTGGCTACCGATGCCGCAGATTCAAGCCCCATGCAGGTGAACGTTATGCCTATTGCAAGAGCGTCTATGCTTGTTGCCACGGCAAGGTATATGAGTGTCAGCGGGCGGTTGGGGTTGAAAGGGCGTTCTTCCTCGCCGTGCAGGCTTCCCCAAACCATTTTGCCGCCTATGAGGGCAAGCAATACGAAAGCTATGATTGGCGCAAAGTTTTCGATGTAGGCGTAGAAGAATGACGATGCCCCCCAGCCGATAAGCGGCATCAAGGCCTGAAAAATCCCAAACAGCAAAGCCATGGGCAAAGCCTGGGAAAGGTGGAAACGCTTCTCGATAATTCCGCACGTAAAGGCAATGCTGAAACAGTCCATCGCAAGCGCGAGCGAGAGTATTATGCTTTCAATTATGCTCATTTGGTTGTGGAGTGATTGTCAGATGTCGAAAATCAAATTGAATGTGCCGCCTATCACCGTAGTGCCGTTTTTGCCGAAGCCCGGCACATACCAAGGCTCTCCCACGCTTGCCGATTTGCCCGATATGCGGTTTTTGTATCTCGCGCTCCAGCCTAAGTGGAAAATACTCCAAATCTTCGTCTCAACACCGAAAGTAAGTTCAAGCCAAAGTTGGTTGCCGCTAAGCCCTTTGAAGTTATAGGGCGTTGTGGTGTTCCAGAAAGGATCTGTGAGGTCTGGACCGCTTATGTCGTATTTGAATGTTGAGTACGCCAGTCTCCCACCTGCGAAAACGCGGTTGCCGGATGTTTTGTCGGCAAGGATATTATAGTCAAGCCCCACGCGGAAAAAGGGGGAATTAGTCTTGTAGTGCAGGTTTGTCGCCGCGTCTGTGTGGTCGCTTACGCCCAATCCGAGTTCCACTATTGGGAAATAAGTGCCTTTTATGTTTGCCCTCACCGCGCCCTCGTACTCTCCGTATGACGACACAACCGAGAGGAACGCCCCGGCAAGGTTTCCCGAAACCGAGAAACCTGCGAGAAACGGAAGTTCCTTTTGTGCCGATGCCGCCAAGTCGCTTGGAGTGTATTGCACACCGCGTATTTTTTGTTGCGCCGCCGGTATGGAATCTCTTTGGGCGTTGGCGCAGAAAGGCGCGGTCAGACTAAGGCAGAGTAATATACACTTTGAAATTCTCGACAACATTATAGTTTACTTTGGGGTTGTTGAGCGCAACGCTGTCAATCCGTGCCACGTTTTCCGAACCTGAACCTTTTATAAGTGTTACGGACGTTATTTTGTGGAACATTGACGGGCTGCAGTCTATCGACTCGAAGTGCGCCTCGTTCGTGTGTCCTATGACAACGGTGTCGGTGCGGCTTTCGCCTGTGTTGGATATGCAGAAAAGCAGCGTGTCGGCATTTTGCCTGTAACTTATCGGCAGATTTATTTCCGTAAGGTTCACGCCACGGTTAAATAATGTGGTGTCCGTGCCGGCTGCTTTTACGGTGAGCGTGTCCTTTAACACAGCCGAGGCATTGCCTGCGGAATTGTAGAAAATGTACTTTGCCGAAACCGAGTTGCTCAAAGGGCAGTCAATGTTGCTGCATGAAAACATTCCCGCCGCGCCCAGCAGCATACATATATATATAATGGCGTTTGTGCGCGGTGCAGGGTGGGGATGCTTGCGGCTTGCAATCGGCAGCTTAAATCTCTTTCTCAATCTTGTAGTCATTTCTTGATGAGGCGTTGCGGCTGATAAGTTCTCCGAGAAATCCGGCGAGGAACAGCTGCGTGCCGAGAAGCATCATTGTGAGCGCGATGTAGAAATAGGGGGAGTCCGTAACCAGATGCGCGGGTATTCCGTTGGCGAGGGCGTAAAGCTTGTTCGCCCCTACTATCACTATTGCTATGAAGCCGATGAAAAACATCAGCGAGCCGAGAAATCCGAACACGTGCATCGGTTTGCGTCCGAAGCTGGTGAGAAACCAAAGGCTCAGCAGGTCGAGGTAGCCGTTGAAAAAGCGGTTAAGCCCTCCAAACTTGGTGTGCCCGAACTTCCGCGCCTGGTGGTGCACCACTTTTTCGCCTATTTTGTCGAACCCCGCGTTTTTCGCAAGGTAGGGGATGTAGCGGTGCATTTCGCCGTAAACCTCGATGTTCTTCACTACTTCGCGGCGGTATGCCTTGAGTCCGCAATTGAAGTCGTGCAGGTTGTTAATGCCGCTCACCTTCCGCGCCGTGGCGTTGAAGAGCTTGGTCGGGATTGTTTTTGAAAGCGGGTCGTAGCGTTTCTTTTTGTATCCCGAAACGAGGTCGTAGCCATCTTCCAAAACCATGCGGCGCAGTTCGGGAATTTCATCGGGCGAATCCTGTAGGTCGGCGTCCATGGTTATCACCACATCGCCCTGCGCCTTTTTGAACCCACAGTAAAGGGCCGCGCTCTTGCCGTAGTTGCGGCGGAACTTAATGCCGTGCACATTGGAGTCTTTGTCCGACAGGCTTTCTATCACCTGCCATGAATTGTCGGTGCTGCCGTCGTTTACGAATATGATTTCATAGGTGAGCGAATTGGCTTTTGCCACCCTCACAATCCAGCTGTAAAGCTCGTTAAGGCTTTCGTCTTCGTTATAGAGGGGAATTACCAGCGATATGTCCATATTTACTATTTGCTTTGGGCTGTTTTGCGCACTGCGAGCAGCGAAGCCGGCAGCGACAGAACCAGACCGAGGAATATGTTTATGTCAAGAAGATTTGCGGCGTAGGTTACAGGCGGTATGGATTGCATTGTCTCCATAATGTTCTTGATGTCGTCAAGCCCCCTGCCGTCGGTGAGCTGTTTCATGCTTTCCTGCTCGAACGCCTGTTTCACCTCGGGCGAGTTGAGCATTTGCAGGTATTGGTCAATGAAAGCTCCGTGGTCGAAAAACTGGAAATACACGTAGCACGCCGCCGCAAGCAGGAGTGCGGCGTAGAAATAGAGCATCAGCGAGAAAAGATAGCCCCTGCCGAATGAGATAACGCCGCCACACACCCTTTCGCGAAACCTGCACAGCAGCATATAGCCTATGACGGGTGTTGACGCGAAGACAAAATAAAACACCAGCGAGAACAAGGAGTTGTTCAGTGAGTTTACAAAACAAAGCATACCGATTATCCAGTATATGCCGTATGGCAGGGCATAGTTCATGGCAAAGGCATTTGTCTGCCTGAAAGGACTTGGTTGCATTTGTCTTGGCTCCATTGGCGTTCTGTTTTTGTCAGTTTTGCAAAGTTACAATATATAATCTATTATTCGGCTGGTGGCAAGGGTATTTTGCCGTATTGCCGTTTCTTAGAATATTATGGATGCCCTCACGGCGTTCTTCGAGCGGAGCGGTTGGGCTATCGGCGACAGGCTTCCGTTGCTTTCTATCATTGCATACGGTTCGGTAAGTCCGCGCAGCGAGGTTGTCCAGTATTTTGCGCCCGAGAGTTCGTTTGCGCCGGCTTGCTTGAGCAGAAGGTTTATCTTGTTTTTGCCGCCGAGGTTGTTCCAGAAGTTAATCCACTCGCCTGCCGAGGGGAGATACCAGCCGGAACACCCTTGCAATGCGGCGGGGTAGTTGCTTGCGGTGTTTATTGCCGCATAGTCGGCGTTGCCCTTGAAATAGTTTGATACCTCATAACCGCGCAGGTCGGTCATTACGCTCGATGTTACGTATTTCGATGCAGAACTTGGCAGCGTCTCGGCGTTGCACCATGCCGTGGTGCTTTCCGCCTCGCTCACAGCCATTGCACGGGCGGTGTGGAACTTGCCTTCGTTTATGTTTTCTGTGTCATAAACGATGGCTTTTGCGTTGAACTGCGCGTCGCACAGGAACGTGCCGGCTGAGACCTTGCCTGTTGCGGTTGCGGTGTATGTCTTGCCGTTGTCGAAAGCCGTAACCCTAAGCTGCGTGTCATCGTAACTTGGCGAGACATCGCCTTCGAGGCTCACGTTCTCGATTATGTTTACGCCGCTTTCGAGCGTAACCTCGCATTCAAGCACAGGTTCGGCAATTGCCTGGGCGTGGAACGCCACGTATGTGTCGCCGCCGTTGTTCACGTTGCACGATATTTTCTCGTTGTCCGTGATTGTCCCCCTGTTTGTGTTCATGTGGGCAATGAATGCTGAGGCGAACAGCATCGGCTCATATACCATGGAAGTCTTGGTTGCGATGCGGTTTCCTGCCGATGTGAGGCGGTAGCCTTTCGCGTCCACACCGCCAGCTTTCTTTATGTTGAGGAATGCCGAAGTGCCGTAAAGCGTCAGCGGCTGTGCGGGGTTCGTAAGGCTGGCTGCGGTGGCGGTGATGTTGTATGCGTAGTCGCGCTGCTTTGCGCCTGCAAGCGTGCCGTCCTGGTTCTGGTAGTCCACCTTTATGGTGCGTGCTGCGGTGTCAACCTCCACTTTCGGCGTGTTGGCGTATTTCACGTAGCAGTTCACCTTGTCGTCATCGGAGGCATACTGCAAGTTTCCCTTGAACTGCCCCGAGGCGGCGTCGTACCTTAGTATGCAAACCACACCCTTTTCTTCGATGCTCCCGTTGCAGGCATACATAACGTCGCCCTCGGCAAAGTCATGCCCCGCCGCAGAACTCATTTGGGGTGTTACGGAAACGAATGCGGTCTTGGTTTTCTTGGTGTCGCCTTTCTCGTTGCCGCCGTTGTCGCTGCTGCACGAAACAGCAAAGGTCATGGCTGCAAGAACGAAAATTGCGGATATTGTTTTTTTCATTGTGCGTATGGTTTTATTGTAGTGGCAAAGATAATGAAAATAGTCGTCATGCGGTTTCCTGCCTCCAAAATATATGTCCCCGAAAATTACATCGGACATAGGAAAAACTACATAGGACGTAGAAAAAATTATGTCTGATATAA
>CAVCON010000109.1:6124-8092 GCA_963603805.1 Oscillospiraceae bacterium | reverse complement strand
TTTCGGGGTGTTTTGAAAAAGCAATCGATTTGCGTTTTGTGGGGATTATATAAACAGTGTGTGTTGTTATTGATTGCATACGGTATATATGTAGGGGCGTATTGCATACGCCCTTTACTACACCGATTAAACCGCACCGTGAACCACCGCAACATTGCAAATCCGCGCAATTCTGGGCGTATGCAATACGCCCCTACAAGCGGTGCAATTCACTCATTAACCGAACAACGCGCTTTTACATGGCGCATTGCACACACCATATACGGCATCGCGTGAACCGCACCGCAAACCACCAAACCGATGCTGCTGTTTTGTTGAAAACGGTGCGTTTTGTGGTCGCAAAACTGTTTTTCGGGAAACCGCCAATCCGCTTCCGCAGTTTTGGCTTCGCCAAAAAAATGGGGTATTTAGCGTAAAATTTTGACAATATATATGCGCTGTTATGGATATTTCTGTTGTATTTCGTTGTTGTGCGTGAAATACAACAAAAATAACAACGGAAAAAGCGGGAAAACAACCTATTTTTGTGCAATTCTAACAAGAACATAACAATAATTAAAACATACCAGACAATGAAAAATTTTATCTCCGGACAAAAACAACAAGACGGCGCAGGCATTGCAAAGCGCGTGCTTTCGGTGATGTTTCTTGCAGTGGCGGCGATGCTTTTGCCGCAAAACGCATACGCATACATAGGCCAGCAAATCTACACCAGCGAGGGGTGAGGTCAAGTTCTTCCACGAATTATGTATGCACCTATACGGTTGTGGAAGAAAACACCGTCTCCAATGAATATGCCGTGGAGCTTGCCAAAGCACCTGAAAATATCTCGGGGCGTCTGGTAATTGCCATCTCTTTCTATGTTGACAATAAAAAATACAGGATAAAGCGTGTCGGGGACTATGCCTTCGACGACTGCGAATACGTTACACACGTTTTCTTCGGGTCAAGTGTAGAGACTATCGGGGCGTATGCGTTCCGAAACTGCACCAAGCTGAAACAGATAATGCTTAACAAGGTCGCAACCATAGGAACGGGAGCTTTTTCCGGCTGCACGGGCCTCGAAGGCGTTTCTCTGCCCAACAGTCTGACAACTGTCAGGAGCAACATATTCAAAGGCTGCACCGGTTTGAAATACATATCAAGCGAAATCAAAAACCCTGACGGGGTGGACTTCGCCGACAACGCACTCTCCACAAACGCCAACGGCACGGTTTTCCCCAAGACACTGTATGTGAAAGAAGGGAAGGTGGACGACTTCAAAAAATCAAGTGCATTCAAAAACTTCAGCACCATCAAGGAGGGCGTGGAATATAGATTTGGATTTCGAGCTACAGCGTATGGCGATTTCAACGGCTGCTACATGGGCTGCTACATCAACAACATGGGAGGCAACATCTGGTATGACCCGGAAACCAACACGCTCACACTCGACCGTCTGACGATGAAAGACTTCAGTGTTCACAGCATAAGCGTCAACAAAGACCGCACCCTGAACGTAAAGGTGAAAGGCTCAAACTACCTTTCACTCAACTGGGAAAAAAATGAAAACGCGGAAGCGGTTTTTGGCGCAGATGTCAATTCAACCCTGAACATAGAGGGCGAGGAAGGTGCGTCAATCAGCCTCACCGTTTACGAAAACAACGGCGCGTTCAAGCTGGGGTACAACAGCTCGGACAAACCTGCGTACCTCAACATAAAGAACGTGAACATAAACATTTTCGGAGAAGGCAAGTACGGTTTCACGGGAACCGGCGGCAGCGAGGTGCTGCGGATATACAACTCGAGAATAAGTGCGCAATGCGCAGGAGAAGTGATGACCAACCTCACATACATCTGGACTGAGGGCATTGACGTGGCCACCCCCGTCAGAGGCGCATGGTTCAGATACGACTCTTCCAACCGCATGGCCCTTGTTGACTCCACCGGCGCGACAGTAACAGGCAAGGCTCTCATCGTGCCGGCATA
>CAVCON010000109.1:4298-6114 GCA_963603805.1 Oscillospiraceae bacterium | reverse complement strand
AGCTGTACATTTGCGGAACGAAAGTGAACACCGAGAACCGCAGCCAACTTGCATTCATCGACGGCGTGGACGCAGACAGGGTTACATTCGACCCAGAGAAGAACATTCTGACGCTCGAAAACGCCACGCTCTTCAACTCCAATGCCAACTTCAACAACAAAAACCTTCCCGAAAACCGTGGCACATGGGCTCTTTGCGGCAGCATACCAGGACTTGTGGTAAAGGTCAAGGGAAAGTGCAAGATTGTGAACGAAGTCGATAAATACGCGCCCCTCTGCACGTCGGCGTATTTTTCCAAAAACGTAAAGATTATAGGCGTTGGCGATGACGCGTCGCTTGAGGTGGAATGCGCGGAGGCTATAGCCATCAATGCGAGCGACAGCCTGACGCTGGACAACATCAAGCTAACCGCCAAAGGCAATAACTACGGCATAAAGGGTGAAATAGGCCAGGGAGACCCACTGACAACTCTTGTAATAAACAACTCCGTGGTAAGATGTTCCGGCAATCTGAGCATGGGATTTTTCAAAGAGGTGAAACTCGAAAACTGCGAGATAATCACGCCCAAGGGCGCGGAGTTCAAAGACAGGTACAACTACCTTATGCTTGGCGACGAGAACGTAACCGACGTGCTTATAGCCTCCCCCAACAGCCCTGTTGTGGGCATAGGGAAAGTGGAAAGCGGCGCGGAAGAAACCAAACCGCAAGTTATCTACACGCCCGACGGACTGCGCCTCAACCTGCCTGTTGAGCAGCTCCCGCGCGGCATATACATCATTGACGGAAAGAAAATCATCAAGAAATAACTCAATACAAAACAACAAAATTATGAGAAAACAACTGGCAAGATTACTTTGCGGCGGAAAGAACCGCCTGCTCTTTGCCGTGGCCATGGCATTCGCCTCGCTGTGGGCAATGCCCGCACAGGCTGTAGATTACTTTTTAATGTGCGGCCAAGCGGTAACCGACAAGAACATGAACGACCTCACCGTCATTCCCGGCGTGAGCGGCACTGTTTCCTACAACCCAACCACCAAGACGCTGCGGCTTAAGAACGCCGTAATTGACACCGACGCTGACGGAGGCGGCATCAAAGCCGAAGATACCGATTATCTGACAACCATCGAAGTGGAGGGAAAATGCGTAATCAATTCCACTAACAGCAACGGCATTTGGACATACGGCACCAAGCTCACCATTGCCGGTGTGTCCGGGACTGAAGAGCCATTGCTCATCGTTCAATCCCATACAACCGCTGCCATACGTATACATAATGTGAAACAACACGCCTTCACAATCCGTAACATAACCCTCACCGCTACCGGCAGATGGGGAATTGTAAACTTCTGGAGTACGGGCGGGACTATCACCATCGAAAATTCCAGCGTGTACGCCCAAGGCCTGGGATCATCTGGCTATGAAGAATCTTTGAGCGGTTTTGAATCGGCAACGCTCACAGGATGCGAGCTAATCACGCCCGACGGCGCGGCATTCGACGGCGGCACGGTGAAGAAAGACGGCAAAGCGGTTACTGACGAAGTTGTCATCGCGCCCTCCGAGACAAAATATTACGGTTTCAGCATATGCGGCGTACCGGTTACAGACAAGAACCTCAGCACCCTTTCCTCCATTCCGGGAGTTAAGAGCGGCAGGATCGTATGCTATCCAATGTCCGGATCATTATCCCTAACGATGGATGATGTCGTGATAGAGACGGCTGGAAGCTGCCTTGCGAATACAAGTGCGGAGAGCATGGCTGTCTATGTGGGTGGGAAGAGCAGCATGACTTCCACAGCCTCCTTAGCTTCCGTTATAC
>CAVCON010000109.1:0-4288 GCA_963603805.1 Oscillospiraceae bacterium | reverse complement strand
CCGTTATACTGGACAAAAATACCGATATCGTCGGCAGAAATACAAACTCTTCGCTCACCCTTTCCGCCCCAGGGAGCACTGGTCTGCTTGTAAATAAAAGGTGCAACATCCACAACCTTAATGAACTCACATCCACCGGGCAGCGTGGAATAGCCGGCAGAGACTACCTCGCGGCAGACAAAACACTTCACATCAACAACTCCACCGTGCGTGCCAAAGGCACGAAAGGCTCTATATGCGACCTCGAAAGAATGACGTACTCCAGCTGCGGCATCGTCTCGCCCGAAGGTGCGGTGTTCACCAATGGCGCGGTGAAGAAAGACGACAACGTGGTTACTGACGAGGTTGTGATATCGCCCATATACTACACGGTGAAGATTTGCGGCGTGCAGATAACCAACGAGAACAAGGACGACCTTACCGTAATCCCTGGCGTGAGCGGCACAGTTTCCTTCAAACCCAGCACCAAGACACTCAAGCTCAAGGATGCCGTAATAGAAACCGAAGGCACAGGCATCCTGAACGAGAGTGCAGACGGACTGAATATCGAAGTGGAGGGAGACTGCAAAATAAATGCGGGCGGCGACTGCATATCCTTAGAACTGCCCGGCTACATTAAAGGGGCATCCGAAACAGAAATGGGTTCGCTCACCCTTAATTCCGCCAAAGCCTCCGCGCTGCTTGTGAACACCGCACCCGATGCGTTCGGCTGGTCCGCCACCATAGACGACCTCAAGCTCACAGCCACCGGCAAATACGGCATTGCGGGCAAAAACGGAAACACCAGCATCGGCAGCCTGCAAATCAGTCATTCCTACGTGCGTGCCAAGGGTACAAGCGGCTCTATAATCAACTTCAAATCAGTTGACCTCGAAAGATGCGAACTCCTCAAGCCGGATGGCGCGGCGTTTGACGGCGGCACACTGAAAAAGAACGGCAGCGTGGTAACCGACGAGGCGTTCATCAGCACGTACGACATGTACGGTCTTTATATTTGCAACACAGAGGTAACCTCGAAAAACAAAGACAACCTCGCATCAGTTTCTTCTACCATTAAAAAAGGCGAAATCCAATACTTCCCCGAAACCAAGACACTCAGACTAAACGGTGTGGTAATGGACAGAACTGGTCAATGCATCAAGAACAGCAAGGTTGACAGCCTGACAATCGAAGTGCAGGGAGACTGCGAATTAAAATCGAGCGATAACGACTGTATGGTCTTGAACATGCCCACCACCATCACCTCCGTCGATTGTACAAAAGACTCGCTCAAGCTTTCCTGTGCTGACGACTACAGTTGCTCGGCTCTTTGGGTAAACGCCCCGGTAACGCTCGCCAATCTCAACCTCACCGCCACAGGCGAAAACTATGCAATCTCCAGCGGTCCCTACAAGTCGTACCCACTTGTAATTGAGAACTCCACCATACGCGCCAAGGGCGTGAATGGTGCAATTAAGGACTTCGACACTGTAACGCTCAAGGGGTGCGAAATCATCACTCCCGAGGGTGCAGAGTTCCGCTTTGGAACTCTGTGGCTTAACGGTATAGTTACCGATGCGCTCATCACCCCGAAAAGTGTTGTGGGCATTAACGAGGCGACAAACAACGCACCCAGCCGCGAGGGCATCTACACTCTTGAAGGCGTGCGCCTCAACACTCCGTTCGATCAGCTGCCACGCGGCATCTATATTGTTGGCGGCAAGAAGATTTTCAAGAAATAACTCACACATTTGTTAATTTTGGAAGTTCCCCTCCGCATGAAATCTGTGCGGAGGGGATTTTTTGTGTTTTGGATTTCAAAAACAACTGCATTTTCACCTGTATTACGAGTTTTTTTCGCCAAATTTGCACTACAATAATTCACTCGAAAATGGCAATACACTTGAAAACATTGGCGGTGTCGCTTTTGGTGTCTTTGGCGGCGCACGCACAAAACATGGAAATAACACGCGCAAAATTCCACGTTGGCGACAACGCGGCATGGAAGGCAAGCAACTTCAACGACAACGGCTGGCAGGAAATTTCCACTACCGACAGTTGGAACAAGCAGGGCATAAAACTCGTGAGAAGCTATGCGTGGTACCGCGTGAAGTTCACCCCGAAGAAAAAGGACTTTGCCGGCAAAAACCTTAAATACGGTCTGAACCTTTGCATAAAATACATTGACGACGCCGACGAGACCTATCTTAACGGAGTGCTTGTGGGCAAAACAGGCGGTATGCCTTCGGACAAAAACGGATATTTCGGAGCATGGGACACGCCGAGAAAATACAACATCCCCGCAAACGCCGGCATAATAAAATGGGACAAAGAAAACGTTATCGCCATCCGGGTTTACAACGAGGGGGATGACGGCGGAGTTTCGGGAACACCAATACATTTCGAGGTGCAGGAAAACCCCTTGGACGGCATAAAAATGGGCGTGGAGCAAAAGACATTCACCGCCGAAAGCCGCTTTGACGTCAAAATAGACAACATTTTCGACTGCACGCAAAACGGTGTGCTTACGCTCGAAATGACAAACGCCGAAACAGGAAGCGTTTCAAAAACGTCAACGCAGAAAGTGAGCGTGAAAGGGAAGAAAAGTAGGACGTTCAGTTTCGCAATGCCCAACGAGAACACCTCGCGGCTCAAAATCACCTACAAGGACAACGACACCCAAAACAGCATTGCCCAAACCATATACACAAAATACATCCTCACGCCGCCCGCCCCTGCCGCCCCGCGAATAAACAACGCCCTGGCCTATGGCGTGCGCCCTGGCAAACCGGTGATTATGAAAATCGCTGCATCGGGCGACAAGCCAATGAAGTACAAAGCCGCCAACCTTCCCCAAGGCCTCTGTGTTGACACTGTGCTCGGAGTTGTTTACGGCAGCGTGGAAAAGCGCGGCGATTACGTCTTGACGCTTGAGGCACAAAATTCCAAAGGCAAGGACACAAAAACCATAACCCTGAAAGTGGGCGACAAGATTGCACTCACGCCGCCTATGGGCTGGAACAGCTGGAACTGCTGGGGACTCGGCGTTACCAAGCAGAAGGTTTTGGAATCGGCAAACGCAATGATTGAAAAACGGCTTGCCGACTACGGCTACAACTACGTGAACATAGACGACGGCTGGGAGTCGGAAAGTCGCGATGCCCAAGGCTACATTTCCACAAACGAAAAGTTCTCGCAAATGAAGGAACTCGGCGACTGGCTTCACTCCCACGGAATGAAGTTCGGCATATACTCCTCGCCGGGCGACCTCACCTGCGGCGGCTATCTCGGCACACTAAACCACGAAAAGGAGGACACCAAGGTTTGGAACGACTGGGGGGTGGACTATCTCAAATACGACTGCTGCGGCTACACCAGAAACATTGCCGAAGACCAGGACAAATCGGCGGCGACGCAACTTGAGCCTTACCTGAAAATGGAGCGTGAGCTGCGCCGTCTGCCACGCGATGTGTTCTACAACGTGGCGTGGGGCGCGGAAAACGTATGCCGCTGGGCATACGGCGTTGACGGCAACTCATGGCGCACCACCGACGACATACGCGACACATGGGAGTCGATAAGCGACATAGGCTTCCGCCAACAGGCGGACAAATGGCCTTTCTCAATGCCCGGACACTGGAACGACCCCGACATGCTCGTGGTTGGAAAGGTTGGCGGCTGGGGAGGAACGCTGCACGATTCGCGCCTCACCGCCGATGAGCAATACACCCACATAAGCCTGTGGTCGCTGCTCGCAGCACCGCTGCTCATAGGCTGCGACATTTCACAGATAGACGACTTCACGTTCAACCTGCTTTGCAACAACGAGGTCATAGCCATAGACCAGGATATTCTCGGCAAACAGGCAAAACAGGAAATCATCGACGGCAGCATACAGGTATGGAAACGCCCCCTGCACGACGGCAGCTACGCCGTTGGCATCTTCAACCTCGGCGACAAATTCGCGAAAGTGGATTTCGGGAAATATTTTTCAAGGCTCGGAATAGACAAGCTGCAATCAGCCCGCGACCTTTGGCGGCAGCAGGACATGAACCCGGCAGATACCGAAATAAGCATAGCACCCCATGGGGTGAAACTCATGAAGATTAGGTATTGACCGGCAACCCTTTGCACCACACGAAAAAAGCAGTGGCGCATATGGCGTATGCAATACGCCACACAAACGCCCAACAGCCAATCATCAAACAAATTGCGACACCGTAGGGGCAATCTATGTTTCCGTGCAAGCGTTTTGTTGTGTTTAACTATGTTTTTAACATTTGTCCGTTCCTGTCGTCATTCTCCTTTT
>CAVCON010000108.1:0-8156 GCA_963603805.1 Oscillospiraceae bacterium | reverse complement strand
TGTAGAAAAAATTATGTCTGATATAATTCAAACTACATCAGACCTTTTTTCGGCACTTGCAAACGCTTGAAAAACAAAAACTTACGCAGCACAAACAAAATCAGCTAATCTTTTGCAAATCAAACGGTTACAAATTTCACGGCAATTCACAAGCCGAGGGCTGAAAACAACAAAAACCGCGCAACCTTGGCAAATGCCCAAGTTACGCGGCTTTTTGTGCAAAAGAATGTGCCTATACAGCGCACGCCTCAATATACGTCATCGCCATATTGGCTGCCAGGGCGCAAAGCTCCCCTATTTGCAGCTTTTCATTTTGTATGCTCCTCAACCCACTTGCGTGCGTTGACAAAAGCCTCAACCCACGGCGTAATCTCGTCGTTCCTGCGATCTGGCTCACAGTATGCGCACTGCCACGGCAGAAAAGCTCTTTCGGGATGGGGCATCATCGCCACATGGCGACCGTCTGCGCTCGCAATTCCGGCGGTGTTGTAGTCGGAACCGTTGGGGTTTGCGGGATATTTGTCGTATGAGTATTTCATCACGATATTGTACGCACTTTCGGGTTCGGGAAGCGAGAAATGCCCCTCGCCGTGAGCCACCCACAGACCGAGCTTCGAGCCTGACAGCGAGCCGAACATCACGCTTTCGTTCCTCTCTATGTCCACGCCCACGAAATTGCTCTCGAACTTATGGGAATTGTTGTGCAGCAAGTGCGAGCGTTTTTCGTGGTCGGGGTTTATAAGGTTCAGTTCAACCATCAGCTGGCAACCGTTGCAAACGCCGAGCGAAAGGGTGTCCTTGCGCGAATAGAAACAGTCGAGCGCAGCCTTTGCCTTGGGATTGTAGAGGAAAGCCCCGGCCCAGCCTTTTGCAGAACCGAGTACGTCGCTGTTTGAAAAGCCTCCGCAGAAGACTATCATGTTAATGTCGTCAAGGGTCTCGCGTCCGCTCACAAGGTCGGTCATCATAACGTCCTTGACATCAAAACCAGCAAGATAAAGCACGTATGCCATCTCCCTCTCTCCGTTCGTACCCTTTTCGCGGATTATGGCGGCACGCACTCCCGAAGGCTTCCTGCGGTCGGCATCTATGCCGAGGCTTGCAAGCGTGCCTTTGAAATGGTCGGGATATTTTATGTTGAGGGGAATGTTCTTATAGTTGTCGCGACGCTCTTTGGCGCAGCCGTTGAAACTCTGTTTGGTGTCGAGCTGGTAAGAAGTGTCGTACCATTCATCACGAAGCGCGTCAACGTCAAACTCTACAGTTTTGCCGTCTTTTTCAACCTTTATGGTGCGTTCCGCAGCAGGACTTCCGAGCGCGACAAACGACACGCCGGCATCTGCGAGAATACCCTTAACCTCGTCGAGCTTTGAGTTTGCCACCTGAAGCACCACCGCCGGGTTTTCGGCAAACAGGAGCTTAACCAAATCCTTTTCGGCAAAAGCGTCAAGGGATATGTTCATGCCGCCCTTGGTGTTTGAGAAGCACATTTCGAGCAGACAAGTTATGAGACCGCCCGCCGAAACGTCATGTCCTGCAAGCGCAAAGCCTTTTTTCTCTATAGCCTGAACGGCGTTGAACGCCGCACGGAAATATTCCGCATCCTCCACCTGCGGGGCTTCGCTTCCCACCGCACCAAGCGACTGGAAAAACGCCGACCCGCCAAGCTGCAGCGCGGACTTGCTGAAACCAATATGCAAAAGCGTGGTGTCGCTGTCATTAATAGCCACGGGGGAAGTTACGTTCCTGACATCGCTAACCTCAGCCCCTGCCGAAACAATCACCGTGCCCGGAGAAATGATTTTCTCACCGCCCGGATATTGCTGCGAAAGCGACAGCGAATCCTTTCCTGTGGGGACATTTATCTTCAAGGCACAGCAGAAATCGCTCAAAGCCTTAACGCCTTCATAAAGACGCGCATCCTCGCCCTTTTGCGAGCGGCACGGCCACATCCAGTTTGCAGAGAGCGAAACTCCGTCAATACCCTCTTCGAGCGGGGCGAACACAATGTTTGTCAGAGCTTCGGCCACCGACAGGCGGGAACCTGCCGCCGGGGAAATAAGACCCGCCTGCGGCGCATGACCAAGGGCTGTGGCTATACCCTTGCGGAAACGATAGTCAAGGGCAACGACACCGCAGTCGGACAAAGGCAACTGCAATTCGCCCACACACTGCTGCCGCGCTATTTTCCCTGTTACGGAGCGGTCAACCTTGTTTGTAAGCCAATCCTTGCAAGCCACCGCCTCAAGGCGGAGAACCGTCCTGACATATTCAAGCACCTTGGTGCTGTCGTATGGCGCATCCTTGTAATGACGCTCCACTGTCTCGTCTTTCATGACAGTCTTCGGAGAATGCCCGAACATCTGCGCCACGTCAAGGTCGAAAGGCTTCACGCCGTCGCCCTGCACGAACGAAAAATGCGCGTCGCCCGTGGTTTCGCCAACCACATACAGCGGGGCGCGTTCGCGCTCGGCGATTTTCCTCACGTGGTCAATATGTTCCTCGTCAATCAGAAGTCCCATGCGCTCCTGGCTTTCGTTGGCGATTATCTCCTTTGATGAAAGCGTGGGGTCGCCTATGGGAAGTTTTGTCATGTCAATCTTTCCGCCGCACTCGTCAACAAGTTCGGAAAGGCAGTTCACGTGTCCCGCGCTTCCGTGGTCGTGGATTGACACAACAGGGTTTACATCCTCCTCGCACAAGGCGCGCACAAGATTGTTAGCGCGTTTCTGCATTTCGGGGTTGGCACGCTGCACGGCGTTAAGCTCAATGCCGCTCGAATACCGCCCGGTGTCAACCGACGAAACCGAGCCGCCGCCGAGACCTATGCGGTAGTTGTCGCCGCCAACCACAACAACCTTGTTTCCTTTCTTTGGCTCTTTCTTCAGGCTGTCGCGCTTTGTGCCGTAGCCCACGCCACCGGCAAGCATTATAACCTTGTCGTAACCGTATTTCTCGCCGTTTTCCTGGTGTTCGAAAGTAAGCACGGAACCGGCGATGAGCGGCTGCCCGAACTTGTTTCCGAAGTCCGACGCACCGTTTGAGGCCTTTATAAGTATCTGTTCGGGCGTTTGGTAAAGCCACTTGCGCACAGGCAGCACGTTCTCCCAGCTTCTGCCGCCCTCAAGGCGCGGATAGGCCGTCATGTAAACCGCCGTTCCCGCTATTGGCCACGAACCAACGCCGCCGCCCATGCGGTCGCGTATCTCGCCGCCAGTGCCAGTGGACGCACCGTTGAAAGGCTCAACCGTGGTTGGGAAATTATGCGTCTCGGCCTTCAGAGAAATAACGCTCTCAATGTCCTTCACCATAAAGTAATCGCTCGTGGCGTGTTCCTTTGGGGCGAACTGCTCCACCACCGGACCTTGCGCGAAAGCCACGTTGTCCTTATAGGCTGATATTATATGGTGCGGATTTTCCTTTGTAGTCTTCTTTATCAGCGCGAAAAGCGACGACGGCATCTCCTTGCCGTTGATGATGAACGTGCCGCCGAAAATCTTGTGGCGGCAATGCTCCGAGTTAATCTGCGCAAAGCCGAACACTTCGCTGTCGGTGAGCTTGCGCCCCAGCTGCCCCTCAACCTTGTGCAGATACTCAATCTCCTCGGGCGAAAGTGCAAGTCCCTCGCGCTCGTTATATTCCTCAATGTTCCCGATATGCTCTATTGGCTCCGGCTTGCGATCGATTGTGAACACGTTCTGGTCAAGCCCCTTGTACATTCTCTGGAGCATGGGGTCGTAGGTGGCGTTCTCGTTCTCCACTGGGAAATATTCCTCTATGTGCTCCACTCCCGCGATGTTCATGTTTTGGGTTATCTCAACCGCGTTGGTGCTCCACGGAGTGATCATTTCGCGGCGCGGACCAACATAAAAGCCTTCGAGCCTTTCGTCCGCGATGCGCTCCGCACCGCCGAAAAGCCAGCAAAGTTTGCCCTCGTCCTCCTTACCAAGACTGCCTTTAACTCCGGCGGCAATCACGTTCCCGCACGGAACCTTGAAAAATACTATCATATCGAGATGTGTATAGAATACGTGTATATATAATATGGTGCAAATTTAACCTTTTCGCCCGACACAGTAAAACATTTGGGGACTATTCTGTCTCCATAAAACCGCCATAAACGCGCCACGCCATGACATCCATTCCGCCTCCTAACGCTTACAAGCGGTTTTGTCATATAACTTGTGCGGTATATCTTCAGAAAGCTGAAAAGACAGGGGCATTCCGTACCACCCATACTTACACCTCTGTGCAAGCCACTTATTACCAAAGATAAGGCGAATATCGCTCAAGCACATAAGACATTGATTTCCAAAGCAATGCCTTGCAAAAAGACATTCTCTATAACGAATTGTTTTTCAGATGTTTGCAAGCGGCAAAAAAAGGTCTGATGTAGTTTGAATTATATCAGACATAATTTTTTCTACATAGGACATAGTTTTTCCTACATCAAATGTAATTTTTGCGGTATTGGTTTTGCGCCAATTGTAGGGGCGTATTGCATACGCCCTGTACGCCACCGCATGAACCGCACCGCACACCGCCAAACTAAATTGCATAATCGGCACAATTCAGGGCGTATGCAATACGCCCCTACAAGCGGTGGAATTTTCTGATTAATTGTTATTTGTATGTTTGTGATGCTTATCGCATACGCCCTTTACACCACCGCCCGAAACGCATTGCACGACAAGGCAAACCATCGCAATCTTGCCCGAATTTCATAAGCCGCTAAGCCCGAACTTGTGCAGTTTTGCATGATTTGTGGCGTTTTTTTACAGCCATGTTGCGCAAAACAACTATCTTTGCACACAAGGAAAGAGGCGTGCAATGCAAATAAAGGCACGCCAAGCCTATATTAATATGTCAGTAGCAAAGACACGTCAGAAACTTGTAGATGTAGCTCGCCAACTTTTTGCGCAAAACGGACTCGAAGCCACAACCATGAACATGATTGCGGAGGCCTCGCAAAAGGGAAGGCGCACCCTATATACCTATTTCAAGAACAAGGAGGAGATATACTATGCCGTAATCCAGACGGAGCTTGAACGCTTGAGCGACCGCATGGATGAGGTTGAGGCAATGGACATAGAGCCGGAGCAAAAGGTCATTCTGCTTATATACACCCACCTGAACATGATAAAGGAGGCTGTGGTGAGAAACGGAAACCTGCGAGCCGAGTTTTTCCGCAACATATGGATGGTGGAAAAGGTCAGGAAACAGTTCGACACCGCCGAGCAGGAGGTTTTCTACAATGTGCTCAAGGAAGGGCGCGACAACGGCAAGTTCTTCATAGAGGACGTGCGCCTCATGGCCGACATAATGCACTATACCCTCAAGGGGCTTGAAGTGCCTTATATATACGGTCGCCTTGGCAACGGCATGAAGGAGGCGATTTCGCGTCCCATAGTGGCGGGGCTTGTGCGCCGCGCCCTCGGAATGGGACCGCTGAGATGACAAAAGGATTATAAACAAAACCAAATAACAGAAAATGGGATTACTAACAGGAAAAACAGCACTTATAACAGGTGCAGCACGCGGCATTGGCAAAGCCATTGCCCTGCGTTTCGCGGCAGAAGGCGCAAACATCGCCTTCACCGACCTTGTGATTGACGAAAACGGCAAGAAGACCGAAGAGGAAATCGCAGCCCTCGGCGTAAAGGCGAAAGGATATGCCTCGAACGCCGCAAACTTCGAAGAGACGGCAACGGTTGTGGGACAGGTGAAGGACGATTTCGGCTCTATCGACATTCTTGTGAACAATGCCGGCATAACAAAGGACGGCCTGATGATGCGCATGACAGAGCAGCAGTGGGACGCAGTGATTGCCGTGAACCTGAAATCGGCTTTCAACTTCATCCACGCCTGCACGCCCATAATGATGCGCCAGCGCAAGGGCAGCATAATCAACATGGCGTCGGTTGTGGGCGTTCACGGCAACGCAGGACAGAGCAACTACGCCGCCTCAAAGGCAGGTCTCATCGCCTTGGCAAAGTCCATAGCGCAGGAAATGGGCTCTCGCGGAATACGCGCCAACGCCATTGCCCCCGGCTTCATAGAGACGGCGATGACTGCCGCACTTCCCGAGGACATCCGCAAGGAGTGGACAAACAAGATACCCCTCCGCCGTGGCGGAAAGGTGGAGGACATCGCGAACGTTGCAACCTTCCTCGCCTCCGATATGTCGAGCTACGTTTCGGGACAGGTTATCCAGGTTGACGGCGGCATGAATATGTAAGGAAAACCGCAGGAAAATAAAAATCCGGGGCCGCAGGGGAAAAACCGTTGCGGCCCTGTTTATAAGAAAGCATTATGCAAGTTGTTTACGAGGACAACCATATAATTATAGTCAGTAAGGCGGCGGGCGAGATAGTGCAGGGCGACAGCACCGGCGACCGTCCGCTGAGCGAGGACGTGAAGGCGTATATCAAGGAGGCGTATGCCAAGCCCGGGGCGGTGTTTCTCGGTGTGGTCCACCGTCTTGACCGCCCGGCCATGGGACTTGTTATTTTCGCACGCACAAGTAAGGCCCTTTCGCGGCTCAACGAGATGTTCAGGGACAAGGACAGGATTCACAAAACCTATTGGGCTGTGGTTTCAAACCGTCCGCCCAAGGACGCTGACCATTTGGAGCAGTATCTTGTGAGAAACCCCAAGAACAACAAGACATACGTGGCGCGTGAGGGGGCGAAAGACGCGAAACTTGCCGCGCTCGACTACCGTGTCGTGGCTCACAGCGACCGCTATTGGCTGCTTGAGGTGAAGCTGCTCACGGGTCGCCATCACCAGATACGCTGCCAGCTCGCTGCAATGGGATGCCCGATAAAGGGCGACCTGAAATACGGCGCGCCGAGAAGCAATCCCGACGGCAGCATTTCACTGCTCGCCAGAAAGCTGGAGTTCGAGCATCCCGTCTCCCACAAGCAGATAAGCGTTGAAGCCCCGCTGCCCGCCGACAAACTGTGGAATATGCTCGCAATAATGGCTGCGGCGGGAAAAGAACAGGCATAGGACAAAAAACACGGCGGCGCAATGACAACATATTTGTTTTTGCGCTAATTTTGCCGTGTGAGCGGATGGCTTGAATAACATAAAAAGGTGGAAATAATGAAAGCAAACAGATTTACAGTTGCCGTATGTGCCGGAGTAATGCTTCTGACTGGCTGCACCGACCGCCAGATGCAGGGCACAATGGCAGGAGGCTCGCTCGGCGCGATATTCGGCTCGAGCATAGGCGGACTTATGGGCGGACCTCGCGGCAGCGATGCCGGCACAGCCCTCGGAATGGCTGTGGGCGCGGTGGTAGGCAACGCCGTAACAAGCCAGAAAAACCGCAAGGGGAACACCGACATAGACGACTGCGACGACAGCTGCAACCTTCCCCCCTCGCGCCGCAATCCGCGCAATGGCGGAGAAGCGGCATACGTGTCGGGCATTGACGGACTGCAAGTGGAGAACATACGCTTTGTTGACGAGAACCGCAACCAGACAATTGACGCCGGCGAACACGCTAAAATCCTGTTCGAGATACACAACGCGGGAAACGCCACGCTCTACAACATCACGCCAGTGGTGTCGTGCAGCGAGCCGAAGAGGATAAGCGTATCGCCAACGGCGATAATCGGAAACCTCGCTCCGGGCAAGGCGGTTTCATACACGGCAAATGTTGTGGCATCGCCGAGGCTGAAGGACGGTGAAGTGAGTTTCAGGATAGCATTCCAGGACGGCAGACGGACTGTTACCTACAAGGATTTCACGCTCGCGACCAAAGCTGCAAGATAATAAAGCCATAATGTGAAGGTTGGGAAATGCCATACAGGACGTATGCAATACGTTCCTGTAAATGTGCATTAAACTGCCAATTAATGATTTGCGCCGCCATAGGGGCGTGTCGTATGCGCCCGGAATGCGCGGATTTTGCAATCTTGTGGCATTGATTTGCTGTGTTAGCGGATGCGGTTTACACGGTGGCGTACAGGGCGAGTTTGATACGTCTTGCAAACGCTCAATATCCAATTAACCAAGAAATTGCATCTCTGTAGGGGCGTATTGCATACGCCCTGAATTGCGCCGATTTACAATACAAAGACTATAACTTGCGGTGTGGTTCATGCGGTGGCATACAGGGCGTATGCAATACGCCCCTACATATATAC
>CAVCON010000107.1:0-8178 GCA_963603805.1 Oscillospiraceae bacterium | reverse complement strand
ACATAATTTTTTCTACATAGGACATAGTTTTTCCTACATCCGATGTAGTTTTCGGAGTGTTTCGGGAATAGTAATCGGTTGAGGGTTTGCGATAATTGTAGGGGCGTATTGCATACGCCCTGTATGCCACCGCATGAACCGCACCGCGAACCATCGCCGCAACATTGCAAACTAGCGCAATTCAGGGCGTATGCAATACGCCCCTACAAGCGGTGCAATTTCCTTACAATTTGTTGTTTATGTGTTTGTGTGGCGTATTGCAATAGCCCTTACGGAGGTGAAACTCAGTTCACGAGGCGGAAGTTTTGCCATTTGCGGCTGCGGTAGCGCATCAGGAATATCGCGCCTTTTACAATCCAGTCGCCGAACATTCCGAGCCAAATCCCCACAACGCCCATTCCGAGCCATACGCCCAAGATGTAGGAGAAGCCCACGCGGCAGAGCAGCATACAGCTTACGCTCACGAGCATTGGGAAGCGCGTGTCGCCGGCGGCGCGGAATGTGGCGGGAAGGGCGTAGCTTGTGGGCCACACCGCCACCGTGAAAGCGGCGTGGAGCATCACGATGCGCTCCGTGAGGCGCGTGGCTTCGGGCGAAAGGCTGTACAGATGCATAATGAGGGGGAGGAGTGCCGTTACAATAAGGCAGCTTGCAAAATGGAAGAGGTATATGCCGCCGGCAATCCTGTTGTTGTAGTGCTCGGCCTTTTTGAAGTCCCCAGCCCCCACGCAGCGCGACACTACAACTGTTATTCCTGTAACTGCCGCCATTCCCGGGAGCACTTGGAAGAGGACAATAGCCTGTGCCACGGCGTTTGCGGCTATGGATGCCGTTCCGAACGACGCGACCATTATAAGCACCAATACCCTGCCGAGATAGAACATCCCGTTTTCAAAGCTGTAGGGTATGCCCAGGTGTATTATCCTTCGGGCGGCGGGGAAATCGGGGCGCAGCATGGCGCGAAATTCCTTGCGCGGCATTTGGCGCAGAAGCATAGCGGTTATCAGGGCGGCGGAGAACACACGCGCCCCAAGTGTGGAGATTGCCACGCCTTGCGTCTCCATATTCATTATATATATGGTGAATGCGTTTCCCGCCACGTTGAGCAAGTTGGCGGCAATCATTATGCGCAGCGGCAGGGCAGTGTTGCCGTGTGCGCGGAACACGGCCGAGGCGGCGCTGTATATGCCGAGAAAGGGTAGGGAGAAGGCTATTATGCGAAAGTACACCGAGGCGTGGCGGCGCACTTCGGGGGCGAGGTTGCCGAAGAGGCTGTTGACTATCAGCGGTTGCAGGGCGAGGGCTATGGCGCACAGTGCCAGCCCGGAGGCGGCGAGCAGCAGCATTGTCTGCATGGCCGCGCCCGAACTCTCCTTGTGCTGCGAGTTGCCCAAATGCTGCCCCACAACCACGCCGCCGCCCACCGCCAACGCCGTGAGAAGACTGTTGAAAAAGGAAATCACGAAGTCCATGAGCGACACGCCCGACACGGCAGCCTCGCCTACGCTCGAAACCATCATGGAGTCGAAGATGCCCACGGTGTAGTGGAGCGCCAGTTCGCCCGCAATGGGGAGGAACAGCAGCAGCAAAGCCTTGTCAGAGAAATTAGTGTCGCCCTTTATGGTCATGGCGGTTCGCCTTAAAACGGACGCGCCGGAAAATGCGATTGATTTCCGGCGCGGCGTGTATGTGAACGGCTTGTTATTTCAGGAAATCGGTGAAATATCGCGTTATGCGCTCGTGAAGATGTATCATGTCCCTGCCCATCATGTTGTGTCCCTGGTTGGGATATGTGAAATAGTCAAGCTGAACCCCTGCATCCTCGCAGGCACGCAGGAAGGCGAAGCTGTGCTGCGGCACGCAGGTGGGGTCGTTGTAGCCGTTGATTATTTGCAGACGGCCTTTGAGGTTTTTAGCCTTCAGCAGCAGGTTGCTGCCCTTGTATCCCTCGGGGTTTGTCTGCGGAGTGTCCATGTAGCGTTCGCCGTACATCACCTCGTAATACTTCCAGTCGATCACAGGTCCGCCGGCAACTCCCACCTTGAACACATCGGGGTATGTGCACATGAGGTTTGTTGTCATGAAGCCGCCGTAGCTCCAGCCGTGAACCCCAAGCTTGTCGCCGTCAACGTAGGGCAGCGATTTCAGGAACTCAACGCCTTTCATCTGGTCTTTCATCTCCTCGTCGCCAAGGTGGCGGAAAGTTACGCTCTCAAATTCGAAGCCCCGGTTTTCCGAGCCCCGGTTGTCGAGCACGAAGATTACGTAGCCTTTTTGCGCCATGTACGCCTCCCAGCCGCGCAGGCCGTAGAAATGGTTTCCGTATATGTTGTGTGCGTGCGGGCCTCCGTAAACGTAAACCACGGCGGGGTATTTTTTTGCCGGGTCGAAGTTTACGGGCTTCACCAGACGGTAGTAAAGGTCTGTGGTGCCGTCGGCAGCCTTTATAGTGCCGCTTGAAATCTGCGGCATATTGAACAGCTCCTCCCACGGGTGCTTTTCGAGAGTTTCAAGCTCGGTGCGCACGGCAGTGGAAGTGTTTGCCACGCTGATGTATCTTGCAAGCCTCGGCGAAGCACCGCGATCGAAAACAAACCTGCCCGATGCCGAGAGAACCGCATTGTGAACGCCTTCGCCGTCGTCAAGGGCTGTGCGTTTCGCGTTTTCGCCCACGGAGTAAACGTTCTCCTGAATGGGGTTTGCCTCGTTCGAGGTGTAAACAATGCTTTTTGCCGCGATGTTGAAGCCGAGAAATTCCTGCACCTCAAACTTGCCTTTCGTGAGCTGTGTTGTGGTTTTGCCGGCAAGGTCGTGGATGTAGAAATGGTTGTATCCGTCGCGGCGGCTTTGGAACAGGAATTTGCCGCTGTCCCACGGCAGGAATACGAGTGGGTGTTGCGGCTCCACGTATTTGTCGTTGCGCTCCTCGAATATTATGTCCTTTTTTTCGCCCGATGCAGCGTCGTAAGAAATAAGCTGCATGTGGTTCTGGTCGCGGTTGAGCTCGAAAATGTAGATAGTCTTGTCGTCGGGCGACCAGCTTATGTTGGTGAAATACCTGTCGGTGGGGTCGGTTGTCTTCAGGTAAACGGTTTTGCCGCTGGCAACGTCAAACACGCCGACATACACCTTGTGGCTCGTCTCTCCCGCCATGGGGTATTTGTCTGGCTCTATTTTTGCGATGCGCGACACTCCCGCGCTGTCCTTATTGTTGTCGGCGCAAATGGGAGTGATGTTGACCTGCGGATAATCGGTAACCATGCTCTGGTCCATTTTGTAGAACGCGAGCTTTGTGCCGGCGGGGCTCCAGAATGTGCCTTTGCGTATTCCGAACTCGTCGCGGTGGACGCTTTGTCCGTAAACAAGGTTGCGCGAGCCGTCGCGGGAAATTTGCAGCTTCTTTCCTTCCGGAGTGATTACGTACAGATTGTGGTTGCTTACGTATGCCTCGTTGCCGCTTTTAAGGTTAAGGTCGCGGTTGCTTGCCCCGGCGGGGATTTCGCGGCTTGCCACAACTTTTTTCGCCTTCCAGTCTATGAGGTAAACCCTGCGTGCCGCCTCAACAAGCACTTCTGTTTTTTTGCCGTCGGGGAACTTTGCGTTTTGCAGGCTGTATGGCTTCGCGTCAGGGTCGATGCCATTGCAGGCGTTAAGGCTTTCGAGCGTGAAGAGTACGGTCTCCTTTGTCTTTCTTCCCTTTTCGTCCGTGAGCAGTTTGCAGTTGTCCACGCCCTGCCTCACAAGTTTGTCGCCCCACCAAGTTGCCGAAAAAGTTTTTGGCTGATAGTTCCAATACGAGTCGCCTCCCCAAAGAAGGTTTTCGAGTGTGAACGATTTTTTCTGCGCCATAGCTGCCGGGGTTGTCATAAGGCAAATTAACGGGATTGCCAGGAATATTCTTTTTAATGTCATGTCTGTAGTTTTAAGCCTTGGGATTTGTTTCAGTCCCTGAAACCTTTTCTCTCACCTCCTTTTCGGAATCCTCCGTCGCGTTTTCCACGGAAACCTCCGCGCCCTCCGTCTCGCCCGGAGTCTTTGCGGTCGCGGGGGAAAGGCTTGCGGTCGTCGCGGTTGCGCGAAAATCCGCCACGGCTATCGTTGTGCTCGAACCTGTTTCCGCCTCCGCCGTATGGCTTGCGGTCTCCGCGCTGGAACGGACGGCGTTCCCTGTCGCCGCCACGGCTTTCGCGGCGTTCGCCATAAGTCTGTCTGCGTTCCTTGCGGCGGTTGTTCTCCTCAAACTCGCGGTGCTTTCTCACCACATAGTCCGGAATGTCGCCGTAGTCCTCCTCTTCGTCCTCGCCAATGCGCTTTTTGAAGTCGCGGTGGAGCTTGAACCTGTGTGGGTCGGCCATTTCGCGGCGTTCGCGGTCGGTTTTTATGTCGTTTCCCTCCTTGCGGAACTTGTCGAGCTTGCCGTCGAAAATCTGGTATTTCTGGAACTGGCAGTCGAGCGAGCCGTTGAAAAGGGGTATCTTTATGCTCGGCTTCAAGCCTATGCTTTGGAAAAGCTCTTCGTGGTTGCAGATGATCCATGCCTCGTTGCCCACAAACTGGTGCTTCAGCCTTTCGCCTATCGCCTTGTACAACTGTGGAAGTGCCGAGTCGCTCTTTATCCTCACGCCGTATGGCGGGTTCATCACCATTATGGCTTTTTCGGCTGGCTGCTTGAAGTCGCGGAAGTCGCGGCGGTCAACAACGAAGTCCTCGTCAAGCTGTGCGGCTATTACGTTTTCCTTTGTTGCCTTCACGGCGTTTGCATCTATGTCGTAGGCGTATATCCTGTGGTCGAACGGAATTTCCTGCGCCTCGCACTCCTCCTTTATTTCATTGAAGAGGCTTTCGCTGTAGTCGGGCCATTTCTGGAAGGCGAACTCCTTGCGGAATTTTCCCGGAGCCACGTTCTTGGCTATAAGCCCGGCTTCGATGGGTATTGTGCCCGAACCGCACATGGGGTCTATGAAGTCGCTTTCCCCGCTCCAGCCCGTGAGCTTGATAAGTCCTGCGGCGAGCACCTCGTTTATGGGCGCGTCCACGCTTGCCTTGCGGTATCCGCGCTTGTGCAGGCTCTCGCCCGACGAGTCGAGCGAAAGGGTGCAGTCGTCATCGGATATGTGTATGTGGAAGCGTATGTCGGGGTTTGAGACGCTGATGTTGGGACGCTGCCCGCAGTTTTCGCGGAAATAGTCAACGATTGCGTCCTTCACCTTGTAGGCCACAAACTTCGAGTAGCTGAAGTTTTCGGAGTAAACCACCGCGTCAACGGCGAAAGTTGTCTTGAGGTCGAGAATGTTCTTCCATTCGTAGTTCCTCACTGTGTTGTAAACCTCGTCGGCCGTTGTCGCGCTGAAGTGTTTCAGCGGCTTGAGTATGCGTATGGCAGTGCGCAGCGTGTAGTTTGCACGGTACATCATTGCGGTGTCCCCGGTGAAGTAAACCACGCGCCGTCCCTTCTTTATGTTTTGCGCGCCTGCTTCGGCAAGCTCCTGTACCAAGAGGTCCTCCATTCCCTGGAAGGTCTTGGCGATGAGTTCGAATTCCTGTTCCATTAAAATTATTTCAGAGTGGTGTGTTTCTTTTGTGAAATGTGCGCCCCCGCCGGCACGTCATCCGTAATCCAGATGTTCCCGCCTATGACCGCGCCCTTGCCAATCCTTATCCTTCCCAGGATGGTGGCGTTGGAGTAAACAATCACGTTGTCTTCCAGAATGGGGTGGCGCGGTATGCGCTTTATGGGGTTGCCCTCCGCGTCGAGCGGGAAGCTCCGCGCCCCGAGCGTAACGCCCTGATACAGCTTCACGTTGTCGCCTATCACGCACGTCGCGCCTATCACAACGCCCGTGCCGTGGTCTATCATGAACCCCCTGCCTATCTGCGCCCCCGGGTGTATGTCTATCCCTGTTTCGCTGTGGGCCATTTCGGTGAGTATCCTTGGCAGCAGCGGCACGCCTATCTCATAGAGGGCGTGGGCCACGCGGTAGTTCGACAGGGCCTTGATTACAGGGTAGCAGCTTATGACCTCGGCATAGCTCTCTGCGGCGGGGTCGCCCAGAAAGGCGGCCTCTACGTCGGTGGCGAGCGTCTCGCGTATTTCGGGCAGCTTCTCTATGAGCTTTGCCGTCATCTCCGTTGCGCAACGGTCAATGTCGTCAAGACAGCGGCTGCACTGCCCCTCGTCCGAGAAGCACAAAGCCGCCTCCACCTGACGGTAGAGAAGGTCGAAAAGCCGTTCCACATTCACGCCGATAGTGTAGAGCATGGTCTCGGCGTTTATGGTGGACTTGCCGTAGTAGCCCGGAAAAAGCACGGCGCGGCAAAGGTCAACGACTTCCGAAAGCACCTGCCCGGAGGGTATTGCGTCGCAATGACGGTGGCGGTGATAAAGTTTCTTTATCGTCGAGGTCTGCGACAGCCTGTCGGTGGTCTCTGTCAGAAGCCGGGTTATTTCGTTGGAGTTCATTAATGAAGTTGAAAAACTTTTGTTGCAAGTTTGTGCAAAGTTAATTCAACTGCGCGAAACCCAAGGCATTTCGCTGCGGAATTTTTGAAAGTTCGGGCAGAAACCGCCGCGATTGTCATAAGCGGCTGATTGGCAAAGAATTAGCCTGTTGTGAGAAACTTTTTGCAAGTTATTGTTTTTCAAGTATTTGCAACTGTCGAAAAAAGGTCTGATGTAGTTTGAATTATGTCAGACATAATTTTTTCTACATCGGACATAGTTTTTCCTACATCCGATGTAGTTTTCTGGATGTTTGGGAAAGAGTGCGCGGTTATGCTTTTGCGCCATTTGTCGAACGATGCGAATTAATGATAAAATGATTATTGTATATATGTAGGGGCGTATTGCATACGCCCTGTACGCCACCGCCTAAACCGCACCGCAAACCAACAAACTCATGCGCGGCAACCCCTCAAAGGAATTAATTCATTATATTTGCATTTATTAAACTGACATATCATTATCATGAAAAAATCCTTACTGCTGCTCACGCTGGCAACCGCATTGTGCGTCTGCTCGTCCGCACGCACCCGCAAAGCCCTCTACGTAATAATCGACGGAATACCCGCAAGCGCACTCGAACGACTGCAACCGCCCACAATAATGGAGATTGCCAAAGCCGGCGGATACTCGCGGGGATATTGCGGCGGCATGGTGGGAAGATACTCGCAAACACCCACAATCTCGGCGATAGGCTACACCAACATCAACACCGGCACATGGATGAACAAACACAATGTGCAGGGCAACGAAAACGTCAAGGCGAACTACAACTACCCCACCATTTTCCGCATTGCCAAGGACCAGAAGCGCGAAGTGAAGACCGCCCTGTACTCAAGCTGGACCGACAACCGCACAGTGCTTCTGGGCGAGGGCAAACCCGAAACGCGCAACCTGAAAATAGACTACGTGGTTGACGGCTTCGACCTTGACCACGAAAAATACCCCAACAAACCGGGCGACCTGCAAGTGTTCGACTATGACATCGAAGTTTGCAAAGGGGCGGCAAAGTGCATACGCGAAAACGCACCCGACCTCAACTGGCTGTACCTGTGGTATTCCGACGATGCATACCACATAAACGGCAACGGGCACATAGGCGACTGGAGCGTAATGGCGGAAGACTCCATACTCAAGCAGGTGTGGGAGGCAGTGAAGGAACGCCAGAAAATGCACGGCGAGGACTGGCTCGTGATAGTAACCACCGACCACGGGCGCGGCTATGACGGAAGAAACCACGGCGGGCAGACCGAAACGGAGCGCACCGTATGGTTTTCCACAAACCTCAAGCAGCGCAACGGCAAGTTCGGGCGCGCCGACCTGTCCCACGTTGACGTGCTGCCCACAATATGCAAATGGATGAACTTCGAGATACCCCAGAAGAACCTCTTCGAACTCGACGGCTCGTCGTTCTACGGCACGGAGGACATATACGACCTGAAAGTTGACCCTTGGGACTCGAAAGTGAACCTGCTCTGGAAGTCCACAGGGAAGGACGTGCCAGTTGACATATATGTCTCAACCACCAACAACATAGCCCAAGGCGGCACGGACACATGGGAGAAAATCGGCACAACATCCTCGCGCAAGGAAACCTTCACCGTGGAGAACGAGAAATACTCCAAATGCCCCTTCGTGAAATTCACTGTGAAAACCCCAAACACCACACTCAACACCTG
>CAVCON010000106.1:0-8221 GCA_963603805.1 Oscillospiraceae bacterium | reverse complement strand
CGCTGTATTGTGCCTCTATGCGGTTGCGGAACGCAGGAAGGGAGTTAACGAACTTTGTGAAAGTCTTGTTCTCGTAGTTGTTTTTTGCGTTTCCTATGGAGGCGAAAGCCGATGAAAGGGAGATGGTGGTGATGTTGAACGAACCAGTTTCTGTGGTGGGCATACCGTCGAACATATATTGTATGCTGCGCGACTTGTTCACCGTGCGCGAAGCCGTGAGGTCTATCTTGAAATCGCGCAGCGGCTCAAGCGTCGCGCTAAGCTGCAAGGATTCATTCTTGCTTGTGGCGGCGGGAGTCGTAATGCTGTCGTTTGAAAGCAGCCAACCATTGCGCTGCGCCTTGGATATGTAGCTTTCGCCCGCCATGCCAAATGCGAAATCGAGTCCGGGCTGCAAGCCGCCCGCCGAACGCTGTCCGAACATATCGCCAATGTTGGGCAGGAAACCGGGCAGCGACATACTGTACGTGTTCTTGTAGGAGATGCTTATGTTTCTCACCGACATGGCAAGGCGTGCGGTAGTCTGCAAAGCCTTATACCAGAACTGGTTTTCTGGATTGCTGCGCGGGCTTACGGTTATCTTCACCTTAGCTGTGTCGCGTGAGGTTACGAGTATGTGGTTATTGTCCAAAACCTTGTAGCGTATGGGGTAGCTTGTTCCGTCCTGGCGGAACGCCCTTACGCGGAGGTTCTTGGAGCGGCGGTTGTGGGCCACGTTCACAGTGGTGTCCTGAAGAAGCTGTATTTCGGAGGTGAAGAACTTGTTTTCCTCCTTGTCCTTGTCGTCCTTTTTCTTTGCGGCGTTCGATGTTGAGCTTGCAAACTTGCGGTTCACCTTTTTAAGGAAAGGCACATTATTATATAGCGTGAGCATATTGAGGCGCAGGTTGCCGTTTATGTCGCGTGTGTTGTTTATGGTATTGCCCAGCGTTGAGCCGTCCTCGAGATACGTTCCCCTGTTCCAGCCGTAGGTGGAGCGGTAGGTGAAATCGGGAGTTACCCAATTGAACGCGGGAATCTTGTTCAACGGAATCTTCCACGAGAAGTCGAACGACTGCTGGTAGGTGAGCGGTGTTCCGAAATGCTTGACGCTGCGCCACACGGAGTCTTTCCACGCCTCGTATTCGTTGGGGTAAAGCGATTTGTTCACGGGCACGTTTGGCTGCTCTATCTCCGCATTCGTGCCGGAGGAGAACGAGGTGTGGATGTTTGAAGTGAAGTCCCATTGCAGGTTGAAGCGGCGGTTCCAGAAAAAGTCGCTCGCCCACGTGAGGGGAAGGGACGAATTTTCGAGCTGCTGCATATCCCTTTCCTTGAGTTCATAGTACGAACGCGTGATGTCTGAATTTATCGAGAGGTTCTGCGGCGCGAAGTTAATCTTTTCGTCCTTCAGCAGCTTCAGCCACGGACTGTTGCTTTTCATCTTGGCAAACGGCGTGAGCGATTTGAAATTCGGCGAATACGAATAGTTGCCGCTGAGTTTCCAACTGTCGTCCTTTTCCCACACAATCGTCTGCCCCTCGCTCTGCTTGTGGCTGTGGGAATAGCTGAACGAGAAATTGGCAGGGTCGTAGGGCATGGGGTGAGACTTGGTGGAGATGTTGAACTTCACGTTTGAAAGGCTGAAGTTGGAGTTTGTCTCGGTGGTCTCGCAAATGCGGCGCAAGGAGTCGCGCTCGTGCTTTGTGGTCAGAGCGTCTATGGCATCGTCCATTTCCATGTCGGTGTCGAGCGGATTGTATTTCGGCTTCACTTTCTCCTTGCTGTAAGAATAGTAAAGCGGTGCCTTGAACTTGATTTTCTCGGGCAGGAAACGCCCGAGATCAACGTTCATCGACATATCATACTCGTAAAGATTGTCATCGCGCCGCTGGTCAACGCGGTCTTCCACGCCACCAAAACCGTCGGTCTCTACGTGTCCGCCGAAATTGAACGTGCCAAGGTCGGAAAGTTGCAGGTTAAGGTTGCCCTTTGCCGCCCATCCGCCTTTGTTGGTATAGTGTTGCAGGCGCAGTTCGTTGACCCACACCTCCACATTGGAAATCTGGCGAGAATTGTTGCGCACGCCGATCATCATGGTGTGTATTTCGCCAAGCGAGGGATTGCCCACAACGGTTATCTTGTTCTTTGGGCGGTCGGTGTCGTATGACGAGAACTGCTGCGCAAACGATGCCTGCCCCGCACTTTTCTGCCTGTTGCGTTCGCGCTTCAAGTCGGTGAACTTGGAAAGGTTTATGTCGAGCATATTCTCCTCTGGCCACACAGTGCGCCGCGCCGAAGTGGAGTATCTGTCATATTGTCCCTCTTCGGTTAGCTTCAAAGGTATTTCGTATTCATAGAAGTTGCTCTTGTAGTCAGACCCCAGGCGTATGAAAAGCGAAGTGGCGTCATCGGCAAGCGTCTTGTCGCCCACAAGGGCGTTTGCGTGAACGAACATCTGGATATGCTTGTACTTGCGCAGGTCGAGCGAAATGTTTTTGTAAACTGCGCGTGCGTCACCGCTTGCAAGGTTTTTTATCACGAGCTGTAAAGCCTGTTCGTTCTGCTCAAGGAGCTGCGATTCGTTCGGGTCAACAACTCGCGATATTCCGGGCGGTATGACGTAGTTCACAGGCTTTTTCTCGTTGTTCTCCTCATAGTTCACCGCCGCCACATCCATTGTGCCGCTCACCGAAGGAGCCTGACCGTTATAAAGGTTCTGCTCGTAGCTTCTCCATTCTCCGCGTGAAAGTTCGAGGGTGGCAAAACGCAGCACTACCGGCTTCTCAAAATTTGTGAGGTACATCCTCATAAACCTTATGCTGTTGAAGTCGTTTATATTGCCTACTTTGCTCGTGTAGTTCTTAACGGGGACACGGAAAAGATACCACGAAACATTTGCCTTGCTGCCGTTGCGCAACGAAACCACGGCTGTTCTTTGGTCAACGATGTTGTTCTGTCCAACCTGCATTCCGTCGGGGGAAAGGTGTATCTTGTATTGGAAATACTTCTCGTATTCATTTAGAGTGTAGTCCTGGTTTATGTCCTCTACGTCGGGCGTGGACTTGAAAGCCGTGGCGTATCGCTCGGGGGAGTCCTTGGATTCCGGCGAATTGCCCTCGGGACCGTTTATGTGCTTGTAGCGGTCAAGAATGGAAGTCTTGTTCCTGTCGAAATCCGAGCCACGGAAATAATGATAGTCGTCCCCTGCCGGGTCGGCGGCTATGGAATCGTAAACCGCAGAGTTCACCTTGGCACGCACCTCATCAAGATAACTCTTATAAGTGGGGAACGTCGCCTCGTCCGCACTCGAAAGGCCGTTAAGCCCGATGTCCTGCCTGTCGCGTGCTCCGCTGCTCGTATTAAAGGCGTAGGTTACGCTGTTCTGCACAGGCACACGCCCCCAAACTGTCTCTGTGTATTTTGAGGCATCCCCGTCGATGGGCATTCCGCTCTCGTAGAATTTCTTTCCGTCTTTCAATATATCCTCGCTTACTTCGCCGAGATTTATGCAAAGGTCGCCCGAATAGTCTCCTGTCTGCTCGCGAGTGTAAACAAACGGGTCCATCATCCAAAACTCCACGTACTCAATGTTCGCCTGTTCAAAGTCGCTTGTGTTGAGTTTGCGCATCATGCCTCCCCAATGGCTGCGCGGATTTGCAAGATTGCCGTTTTCGTCAAGGTCGGGGTTGAGATTGTACGGACCGCGTTCGTTCGGGTAATAAGCAAGGTTCAGCACGGAAAGCGTGGAACTCTCGCCAAAACGCTGTTCCTTGTTCGGAAAAAGCTCGCGGTTGTAAACCTCCCTCACGTAGTGGTTGGAAAGCTGGTCAAGGTCGCTCTTAATATGGCTCGGAGTGAGCGAAGAACTGCGCCGCGTGAAAAGTGGGTCAATCTTGTACCACGCCAGCAGGGAACGGTTGTAGCCGTAGCGCACATCGTTGCTCAGCCGGCTTTCGGGGAACTCCGACGGTGTGGAGGCAAGCTGCCAGTCTGTGGGCGTGCTTATGTCAATCTTGCTTTGCGTCTGCTCAAAGTCGTCGATATAAGAAGAGTTGCCCTGCGAACCTTTGTTGTTGCCAGCCAAAAGTTGTGCGAACTCTGCCGAGAAATTTATGCTTGACGGCTTGTCGAGCGACAGGAAAGGAAGTTTGTCGAGCATATCAGTAAGCCACTGGCTCTGCTTTTTCCAATTAAGGCTCACGCCCCACACCGTGTTGTTGAGCGGCTCGCTTCCCATTGAAACCTTTGTTGTCAGAGGCTGCTCTGAAAGATGCATCAAAGTTCCGCCAAGACGGAAATCCTTGTTGAACTCATATTCCCAATTCAATCCCAAAAGAGTCTTGCGCTCAAGACCGTAGTCGGTGTTGCTTTCAAGGCTCACGTTCACCGGCGTGCCGGCATCGAGAATGCTCTGGTTTATTATCGCCACCGTACCCTCGCTGTAGTTCACCGTATAGTCCACGCCCTCGGTGAGCGTTATGCCTCCGGCAGTAACCACCACGCTTCCCTGCGGCACATCGGTTGCGCCGAGACTAATCTCACCGCTCTTCTGCGAAGCCTTGAACTGACCGGAAATGATATACTTGTTTTTCTCCGCAATCTGCCGCGCCACTGTTTTGGTGGAGTCATAAAGCTCCTGAAAACAATACTTGTCAGCCACAGCCCCACTCCCTATCTTTCCCCTCAGGAACTGTCCGAAAGGTTCTGCCGCCGGGAAGAATATGCGCCCTGTCGAAGCGTCAATGGTGTAGCCGTCAACAAAATCGAAATAGCCGTTGGGATTAGCCTTATTGTTATTGTCAAGGCGGTCGAGGTTCATAAGACGCACAAGCGGCGTGTTCTTCAGTCCCGGTTCGGGCAGATATGTGAGGTAAACGCCCGTGGTGTCGCTCAAAATCTTCACGTCAAGGCGGAAGCGGTCTTTCTGCACCCTTGTGGCGTTGAGCGAATAGACGTTTTTCATCATCAGCTTCCAGTTTGGCATTACCGGCACGTTTGACGTGTTCTTTATTGCCTTCACAAACAACGCCTGCGTGTTGTCCTTCACATCGGTGGAAAACTCTCCCACCTGAAAGTTCTGCCCGCGATAAGTGTATTCGTATGCCACGGCAAGCACTTGGTCGGTCTGCAATGCCGATTTCAGCGAGATGTAGCCCAGAGCATTGTTCACCGTATATTCCGAAGAACTAAGCATACGCGCACTCTCCAATTTCTCATAGTCCGTACCGCCAACAAAGTTTCCTATTCCGTCGAGTGTGGACGAAGTGAGGCTTATGTCCCTTGCGGCGGCATAGCTCCCGGTTATTGTTGCGTAAAGAGTGTTCGAAGTGTTTTGCGGCGGGTCCTGCCCATTACCGCTCCACAAGGCGTTGCCAATATGGCGGCTTTCGCCAAGGTCGGCAAATGCCACGATGTTGCGCGTGTTGTTTGTTGCGCCGGTCTTGTTTGTAACCCACACCTCCACGCGGTTTATCTTTATGCCCGATGTGATGTTTGGCAACTGCGCCATTGAGCGGTCGTAGTTGTCGCGGAAAAAGTGCGAAAGGAAAAAGTGGCGGTTCTCCTCATAGTCGGCTGCCGAAATCTCAAAGGGCGTAAGCTGGTTGCCGCCGCTCGACTTCACCGACGAACTTGACGAGTTCTTGCGCGAAATCACACTTTGCAGTTTAAGTTTGCCGAACTGCATATCAGCCCTCACGCCAAACAATGACGACGCGCCCCTCACCAACGACACGTTCGACGGCATCGACACGTTGCCGGCTTCGAGTAGCTTTACAATCTCGTCCTCCTTGCCCTGATATGTCAGCTTCAGGTCTTTCGAGTCAACGTCGAATGTGGCTTCGGTGTTATAGTTCAGCGTCATGTCCATCTTGTCGCCAATCCTTCCGTTCACGCTCAAGTTCACTTTCTCGTCAAAGTCAAAACCGAAAGTCTTGCGGAAACGCAGCGGCAGCGTGGGGTTGTCAACACTCGTGGTGTTCGCCCCGATTTTCAGTTCCGCCGAACCCTGTGTTTTAATCTGCACGCCGCCCGGACCGAATATCTTCTCTGCCGGACCGAGACTGAAGTGCATATCGGTGAAATCGAACTTCTCCTTTCCCTCGTTCTTGAAAAGCTCGCTGTTCTTGTTTGCATAGTATTTCTGCATTGACTGCTTCAGGCTCCAGCGCATATATTCGTCCCGCGTAAGCAGCACAGGGGTGTTGAGGTATGAGTCGCCAATCTTTGTGCCAAGGCGGTAGCCGCCGCTTTCGTCAAGCTCCGCCTCTTCCTTCATGTTCTTGGGAGTGGCAAGGTCAACGGGGCGTTTTCTTATGTCGTCCTCATTCTGCGGCGAAGTCTTGCTCACATTGGCGCGTATGCGTCCCACGCTGTCCGCCTCCACGGCGTTCTGGGCTTCAGCCCCAACGCCAAAGCCGGCAAATGCTGCCAAAAGCAGCACGCACCTTAACAGCATATTGCGAAACAACGTCCTTTCCACACCTTTTTACTTCAAGAACAAGTGTCAAAGCATCTTCAACGCCCGCTTTATTATCTCCTCCACGGCAATCTCCCCGGCATCGGCCTTTAATATGGCGTTCACCGCCTTTTGCGCCAGCGGCGCGGGATAGCCGAGCGTGGCGAGTGCGCCCAACGCCTCGTCGGCGTTCTCCTGACGTGCGGAACGCTCCCCCACCCCAAGGTTGCCTGGCATCGTGGTGTCGCCTGCGGCAAGTTTGTCCTTCAAATCCACAATTATGCGCTGGGCGGTTTTAAGCCCTATGCCCTTCACCGACTTCAACGCCCTTGAATCCTCGTTTGCCACCACGTTGCGCAGTTCGCCCGGCGCAAAAGCCGAAAGAATGGTGCGCGCCGTGTTGCCGCCAACGCCCGACACGGAAAGCAGGGCCTCGAACACCTCGCGCTCCTCACGCGAGGCAAAGCCCCAAAGCACGTATGCGTCCTCCCTTATGCTTTCGTAAACATAAAGCCTGACGTCTTTTTTGCCTTTCAACGAATCGTATGTGGTAAGCGAAATGTTCAGACCGTAACCCACCCCGCCGGCCTCTACAACCGCCATTGTGGGGAAAAGCTCCGCCAGTTCGCCGTGAATGTATTCTATCATCAGTTTTTTCTTTTCTGCATAATAAGACTTAATTTATAACGCACGCTTTTATTACATATTGCATCCGCAGGGAACATATAGCATCAAAAATCCCGCAACACACAGGCATTGCGGGATTAATTCTTTACCAAACGGCTTTGTTAAAAGTGGAACTTCATATCTTTAATGATTATCGAATCCAGCGGGTCTTTCTCGTTATACAGGCAGCCGTCCAGTTTGCCCTGCACAATGGGGAGTTTCATGTCCGCGTCAAGCGTAATCACCCTTTCAATGCAGAGTTCCGTCCTGTAACTCTTGACTGCATAGGAAGTCCCTGCGGCGCGGTTCTCTATCTTCAGTTCATGATTGCCGCCGGTACGGTTCAGCTCGTAATCGTAGTGCGTAAGGTTCCAAATTCCCACGCTTATAGGGGACACCTTCATATAAAGGCTGTCGCCGTTCTGAAACGGCATTCTCAATTCGCATTCATAGTGGTTGTACCCGCATCCCAAATTGTCGCTTACGTACCAATGCGTATCGGGATTGTGAACACCCTCTTCCGAATACTTCACGTACTTTCCGTTGAAGTAGCCGGAATACTCAGCTTTATGCCCGTTCGTACGAAGATAGTTCAGATTGTCCTCGTCAGGCACTTTCACTTCGTCATTCCCGTTGTTGTCGTTGTCGCAGGACGAGAATTGCACCATTGCGCACACGGCACACATCATCATTAGCAGAAACTTTTTTCCTTTCATTGTTTAGTTTTTTGCGGCATTTCCTGAACTCCGACAAGGGGCTTAGAGTATGTGCCTTGTTTGACGCGGCAAAATTACTCATTTTACCCCCCCCGATTTTTTCTCCGCATATTTATTTTGTGTATTCCCCGAGAACCGCACGGTTTTAACCACCGCACATTGCAAAACGAGCGGAAACATCACGCCACCGTTTTTTCAATGCGGTATAAACAACGAATTACGCCGCCGTTGGGGCGTATGGCATACACCCTAAATTGCGCGAATTTGCAATGTTGCGGTGACGGTTTGCGGAGCGGTTCATGCGGTGGCATACAGGGCGTATGCAATGCAATGCACTGCACAAATACATAAACAACAAATTGTAAGGAAATTGCACCGCTTGTAGGGGCGTATGGCATAC
>CAVCON010000105.1:0-8287 GCA_963603805.1 Oscillospiraceae bacterium | reverse complement strand
GTATGCAATACGCCCCTACAAGCGGTGCAATTTCCTTACAATTTGTTGTTTATGCGTTTGTGCAGCGCATTGCATACGCCTTGTACAACATCGCATGAACCGCGCAGTAAACCGCCGCCGCAACATTGCAAAACCGCGCACTTCAGGGCGTATGCCATACGCCCATACGGCGGCGCAAATTATTGGATGATTGGGTCTGCATATTTGTACGGCGGGCAATTCTTACCAATAACTCATGCAAAAACTGCTGATTTTATAACTTTTTATGCCAAATCGCAGATTTGATGCCCAATATTCATGTTTGTGTTTGCCAATTTAGATAAAAAGATGTATATTTGCAAATAGGAGCTGGCAAAAACGAGAGTGCTGAAGCCAGCGTGTGTTGAAAAGTGTGCAGGATTAAAATACGTGAAAAACCTGACATAGAGCGGAAGAAAATATCAGCATCCACCTCTACCAATGAAAAATAACAAATAAGGATAAATAACAATGAGAAAAATTATGATTATTGCCGCGCTTCTTGTGCTGGGACAGGGAAGCGCGTTGGCTTGGAAAAACGCAAATTCCAAAGGATTTGACCGTGGCGTGTTTAACAGGGTTTCGCTCAATGTGAGTGCGGGTACTGAAGGCGTGGGCATAGGCGTTGCCGCTCCTGTAACGAACTTCCTCGAACTGGAAGCTGGCGTGAACATGATGCCGGGCTTCAAGCTGAAAGGCGACTTTGACGTGGAGCAGCAAATAATTGCCGTGTCCGGGAACAGTACTGGCTATGTGATAACTCCGGAAGCCACGGTGAACGCCGAGGGCAGCTTTTCGCGCACCACTTTGAATTTCAAGGCGCACGCATATCCGTTCGGGGGCAACAGCAAGTTTTTCGTTACGGCTGGGTTCTCCTTCGGCGGAGCTAAGATAGCAAAAATCAGCGGGCGCAGCGACGAGATTGAGGAGTTCGTAAACCGCCCCGAGAATGCGCCTTACAGGAGGCAGATACTCGACAAGATAGGTGCGACGGTAGGCGAATACAACGTAAAGTTTAATGACGATCTCGACCTTGTGGGCGATGTGCGCTGCAACGGCTTCCGCCCTTATTTAGGCTTGGGTTGTGGCCGCCTTGTGCCAAAGAAGCGCGTCGGCTTCCGTGTTGAGGCGGGCTGTCAGTTCATGGGCAAGCTGAAAGTGTATCAGGACGGTGCCGAAATCGATTTCAAGGAGGCGATGCACGATGCCGGCAGCGACAACATATCCAAGTTTGTGGACAACTGGCGGGTGTATCCTGTCTTGAAGTTCACGCTTGTGGGCAGGATTCTGTAGGGCAATGTTTTTTGCAAAAGCGGGACAGGTTATATGGAATTTGCGTAACTTTGTGTCGTATAAAGCAAAACAACGGCTCGGAATATGGAGAAAATGAATTGGAAGCGGCTTACCACCAACAAACGCTACGGATTGGAGGAAAAGTATGACACGGTGAAGGAAGACCGTACCCAGTTCCAGCGCGATTTCGACCGCCTTATCTTTTCCGCCCCTTTCCGCCGTATGCAGAACAAGACGCAGGTGTTCCCGCTTCCGGGCAGCGTGTTCGTACACAACCGCCTCACTCACAGTCTTGAGGTGTCGAGCGTGGGACGTTCGTTGGGGTTGGACTGCGGACACGAACTCCTGAAACGCCACGAGAACCTTGGCGAGGACTTTGCCGTATCGCTCGGAGCAATCGTCTCCGCCGCCTGTCTTGCCCACGACATGGGAAATCCCCCGTTCGGGCACGCGGGCGAAAGGGCGATAGCAAGTTTTTTCGCCGAAAGCGAAAACGGCGGGAGAATGAGGCACTACAAAGACCCCAAAACAGGCGAACAGCTCACGGAGGCGCAGTGGAACGACATAACGCATTTCGACGGCAACGCAAATGCGTTCAGAATACTCACCCACCAGTTCAACGGTCGCAGAAGGGGAGGCTTTGTAATGACATATCCAACTCTCGCCTCTATAGTGAAATACCCGTTCTCCTCCTCGCTCGCCACAAAACACAAGTTCGGCTTTTTTGAGTCGGAGCGCGAGGCGTTTGTAAGAATTGCGGAAGAACTCGGGCTTATATGCCTTGAAAACCATGACGGCATGGTGAGGTATTGCCGCCATCCTCTGGCTTATTTGGTTGAGGCCGCCGATGACATCTGCTATGAGATTATGGACATAGAGGATGCCTACAAGCTGCGGCTGCTCACATTTGAGGAGACAAGCGACCTGCTTTTGGGATTTTTCAAGGACTGCGACCGCGATTACATCAAGAAGGCTTATCCGTATGTTACCGACAAGAACGAAAAGATAGTGTATTACCGCTCCCGCGTGATAAACCTGCTGGAGCATGAGTGCGTGAATGTGTTTTTGGAAAACGAGGACGCGATACTTTCGGGAACTTTCGAGGGAAGCCTGATTGACAACATAACGCCCTGCATAGCGCAAGCCTACGGGCACAGCAGCAAGGTGGCGGTGGAGAAGATATACCGCAGTCGCGATGTGCTCGACATAGAGCTTGCCGGATACCATATTATATATACGCTTCTGGACCTCGTGCTCAAGGCGGTCCTTACGCCAGAGAACACTTACAGCAAACTGTTGCTTAGCCGCATATCGTCGCAGTATCAGTTTAACGCGCCGACGCTTTACGAAAAGGTTATGGCTGTGATAGACTTCATTTCGGGAATGACCGATGTGTTTTCGCTCGACCTGTATCGCAAGATAAACGGCTCGCAGCTGCCCACTGTGTAATATTTTCCCCCAAAACAACACTCATGAATGTAAAGATAGAGAACAGTTGGAAAGACGCGCTTGCCGGAGAATTTGAAAAGCCGTATTTTGCAAACCTTGTGGAGTTTGTGCGCCGGGAATATGCAAGCGGCGTTTGCTATCCGCCGGGCAACCTAATCTTTAATGCGTTCAACCTTTGCCCTTTCAACGATGTGAAGGTTGTCATCATAGGTCAGGACCCGTATCATGAACCCGGTCAGGCCCACGGTTTGAGTTTTTCGGTGGCGGAGGGGGTGAAATTCCCGCCGTCGCTCGAAAACATTTTCAAGGAAGTGCAGGCTGACACAGGAAATCCGGCACCTGCAAGCGGCGACCTTACGCGGTGGGTGAAACAAGGGGTGCTGCTTCTCAACGCCACCCTTACCGTGAGGGCGCATCAGGCAGGCTCACACCAAAACAAGGGTTGGGAGGAATTTACCGACGCGGCGATACGCGCCCTTGCCACAAAACGCAGCGGCATTGTATATCTGCTTTGGGGGGCATACGCGCAGAGAAAGGGCGCGTTGATAGACCGCACGAAAAACCTCGTGCTCCAGTCAGCCCATCCCTCGCCATTGTCCGCCTACAGGGGATTTTTCGGCAACCATCACTTCACCCTTGCCAACGACTACCTCAAAAGCCTGGGCAAAACACCTATAAACTGGTAAAGGTTCTGTTATGGGCAGCGGGCAATACAACACAATGATTGAAATAGGGAATGCAATAGTTTCCTCGGAGTGCATCACGGAATTCTTTTGCTGCGATTTGGACGTGTGCAAAGGCGTGTGCTGCATAGAGGGGGATGCCGGCGCACCTGTAACCGCAGAGGAAATAAGGCAGATTGAGGAAGCCGTGCCTTTTGTGAAGGACAAACTTAGCCACGCCGCCCTCAACCTGATACGCAAACAGGGCGTGGCCTATAAAGACCGCGACGGCGACCTTGTTACGAGCATCATAAAGGGCAAGAACTGCGTTTTCACCTGCATGGGGGACGGAGGATGTTGTCTCTGCGCCCTTGAAAGGGCTTACGCCGAGGGGAAGACAAATTTTGTGAAGCCAATCTCGTGTGCACTTTACCCAATCCGCGTTTCAAGGCTGAGCAACGGCATGGCCGCACTCAACTATAATCGTTGGGACATTTGTGCGTGCGCCCGCAAACTCGGGACAAAAAACGGCATCCGCGTGTATGAGTTTCTGAAATCCCCGCTCGTAAGGGCGTTTGGGGAGGAATGGTATGAGGAACTCGACACAACGGCGAAAGAACTTATCAAACAAAAAATACTCTGACAAACAGTTTCACAATAAAAATATCACAGCCATGAAGCGCATCTGTATTTTAATCATCATGTTTGCCACCTTTGCCCTTTCATATGCCCAAGGCGGCAGCAATTTCATGAAACATTTCAAGGAAATCGCCCTTTATGACAGCCGCTATACGCAGGAGAAGGTTTACCTGCACTTGGACAACAACGCATATTTCATAGACGAAACTATTTATTTCAAAGCCTACGTGGTGAGAGCTTCGTCGTTAAAATATACCGACTTGAGCAAGGTTCTGTATGTGGAACTGCTCGACGACCATGGCAACACAGTAGAGCGCAAAAGTTACGAAATCACCGACGGACAGGCTTCGGGAAGCATTCCTCTGTCAAACCTTATACATGGTGGCTTCTACGAGATACGCGCCTTTACCCGCGCCATGCTGAACTGGGACGGCGATTACTGTTTCTCGCGTGTAGTGCCGGTTTATCAGTCGAAAGACAATTCGGGCAACTATACAAGTCCTTTTATATATATCACCAAAGGCGAAGACCAGCTGCCTATGTTGCGCAAAGAGCCGAACACGTTGCGCGGAGACTCGGTTAGGAAAAACGGCGTGTACGCAGAATTTTACCCGGAGGGAGGTGCGCTGGTGCAAAGCGATACTCCGCAAAAAATAGCCTATCGCATAACCGACAAAAGCGGCAACCCGATAAACTTCGCGGAATGCAAGCTGCTTGACGGCGAAAAGGAAGTATGCACATCCAAAACGCAGCACGAGGGCATGGGAGAGTTTGTCGCCCCCTCATGGAAAAGCACCCTCAAAGCCGTGGTGGAAATCGAGGGCAAAAAGTATGAATTTTCCCTTCCCACCGCAAGAAAGTCCGGCATTGCGGCAACATTAGAGCGAAAAGCGGGGAAAGCCGCTTTGGACATAACCCCAACGCCCGACCTCAACGGCAAATATATCGGAATAAGCATAACAAGCCGTGGGGCTTTGTGCGCGTTCGACAGCATTCCCCTCAACGGCAAGACGCATTGGGAAACGGACGAAAGACGTCTGCACTACGGCGTAAACCAAATCACGCTTTTCAATGCAGATGGCGACATTCTGTGGGAACGTCTGGTTTGGCGCAGCCCCAATTACCCTGTAAGTCTGGAAGTGAAGCAGAACGAGGAAGTTTACAAGCCTTTTGCCCCAATTGTTCTTGACATGAAACTGTCTGACAGGCTGGGCAACCCCTGCAACGCGTATTTCTCGCTTGCCGTGCACGACCGGGACGCGGAACAGAACGGCAGAGATTGTGGGATAGCCGAAGATCTTTTGCTCTCCTCAGACTTGAAAGGGTACATTTCCCACCCGGAATATTATTTTGAGTCGGATGACGAAACCCACGCCAAGTGGCTCGACCTTTTGCTGCTGGTGCAGGGCTGGCGGAGATACGACTTCTATGAAATGACAGGCAGGAAACCGTTCAAACTCGTGCAGCCGTCAGAGCAGGGACAGTTGCTGAAAGGCTATTTGCTCGCTAACAGGGGCAAGCGTCTGCCCATAGCCGGGGCGGACTTGAAAGTTGACATACGCTTCCCTGGAAAAAGGATGACGGGTGAATGCAAAACCGATTCCGCTGGAGGCTTTGCCATGATGCCGCCCGAATACTACGGCGAGGGCGTGGGACGTTTCTACACGTATGAAAACGGAAAGCCCAAGACAATGCGCATATTCCTCGACCGAAGCTTTGCCCCAAAGCCCAAGATGTTCGATGTGCAAGAGTTAAGCCTCAGTTCGTACATACACAAGCCTGTGGAGATGCAGAAAGAGGTTTTTGCTTGGAAAGACACCGTTAGCAAAGGGGACATAATACTCGGCGAGGCTGTGGTGAGGGGCAAAAACCGCAACAACAAGACAGGGCAGGACAAATGGAACGGCGGCGAGGATTTCGCGAAGCGCAATGCGGACATCTGCTACAATATAGATTTCGAGGCAATGAAATATTGCGACCAGGGAGAGGACGATCCGTTGCTTTGGGACTTGCTCAAAAGCATAAACAACAAGTTTGACTACACCACAGAGGATGCAGAATTGGCAGGAGTCAATTATAATTTCACCTACCGCAACCGCCCAGCGGTGGTTTTCATGCACAACACGGAGCAAAACAGCAACGACCACATGGACAACCTCACGATTTTTGCGAGTGAGGTAAGCAGGGTGTACATAGTTACTGATCAGGAAAAAATGAGGCACGTTCTTCCGAATTTCGGCTCAAGAACCGACAGGGTTACAGCCATACTTTTGTATGGCAACGGAAGTCAGAGCATGATGAAGGATAAGAGCAAGACAAAGGTGGTGAGGTTTTTCGGCTACAGCGGCGATGCTGAGTTCCCCTCGCCCGATTACAGAAAGCGCGACCTGCCCGACCAAAACGATATGCGCCGCACCCTTTACTGGAATCCCGACGTGCTGGCTGACGAAAACGGCAAGGCGACGGTCATATTCTACTCCAACGCTCGCTCGGACGTGAAACTTGGCATCACTGCCCGCTCGGTTCTTCCCGACGGCGAACTTATAGACTTTGAACGGTAAAAGGCGGGGGCGGTATATGACAATGCATATGACAGGCGGCGCGGCAAAGGCGGTGGTTTCCATTTTTGTGATTTTGCAGACGCTTGCTTTTCAAGCTTCGTTTGCGCAGAAAAATGTGAAAACGCCGACCGAGCAGTCAATGGAGCGTCAGGGAATGGTGAAAATCAGCGACACGGACTCCACCGTTCTTGTAAGCCTGATGTACACTCGCCCGGACAATTTCATGGGACGCATATTATATACCGACCTGCAAACGGCGTATCTCCATCCTCAGGCGGCGAAAGCCTTGAAACGCGCCCAGCGCATCCTGCGCCGAACTCACCCGAAGCTCACTCTGAAAGTTTATGACGCAGCCCGCCCCATGTCGGTCCAGCAAAAGATGTGGAACGTGGTGGCAGGGACGAAAAAGGAAATATACGTCAGCAATCCTGCACATGGCGGCGGACTGCACAACTACGGGCTTGCCGTTGACATAACCATCGCCGACGAAAAAGAGGACAGCATAACTATGGGTACGCGGATTGACAACATGACCGCGCTCGCACATATCGACAGGGAAGAGGAGCTTGTAAAAACAAAACGGCTCACGCGAGAGGCTGTGGACAACCGCCGACTGCTGCGCAGGGTGATGACAGAGGCGGGGTTTCACACCCTGCGCTCGGAATGGTGGCACTTCAACTACACCTCGCGTGCCAACGCCAGAAAAAACTATAAGGTCATAAAGTAGCAAACGAAAGGACTGCGATGCTTGTAAACTCGAAAGCCATTGTGCTGCGCACTACGAAATACAGCGACAGCACGCTGATAGTGGACGCCTACACCGAAAAGGAGGGGCGAAGGGGCTTTCTTGTGCGGATACCCAAGACGCGCAGGGCATCGGTAAAGAACGTGCTTTTCTCGCCCATGGCAATTCTGAACATAGAGTGGAGCGAGCATGGCGCGTCAAAGCTCATGCGCATAAGGTCGGTACAGCCTGTGAGCATATATTCCGACATTCCGTTTTCGCCGGCAAAAATGGCTGTCGCAATGTTTCTCGCCGAATTTCTCTCGGCAACTCTCCGCGCCCCGGTTGCCGACAGGAACATTTTCACATACATTTCAACCTCGTTGCAGTGGCTGGACAGTGAAAGGGGAAGCTGCGCGAATTTCCACATCGTGTTTCTGCTCCATTTGTCAACCTACCTCGGGCTTGAGCCAAATGTCGAAAATTTCTGCGAAGGGCATTACTTCGACATGGAGAACGGATGTTTCTGCGCCTTCCGCCCCGCAAGTCCCCATGTGGTCGAACCCGAGGAGGCGGTGCATCTGCCAATTTTCATGCGGCTGAAGTTTTCCACAGCCGTGAGAGTGCCGTTCACACGCGCCCAGCGGACGCGCATTTTGCAGGGCATAATAGAGTATTATTCCATCCACCTGCCCAACTTCCCCACATTGAAATCGCCCGAAATACTCCACGAACTGTTTGGCTGACGGCGCAAGCCATGCCACAGCCGAATGTATCATGAAGCTGCAAATACCGCCAAAACTCGGTAACACATTGATTTGCAAAGAAATAACCGTACAAGAATAATCTTTTGTAACGATTTGTTTTTCAGGTGTTTGCAAGTAGCGAAAAAAGGTCTGATGTAGTTTGAATTATATCAGACATAATTTTTCCTACATAGG
>CAVCON010000104.1:0-8323 GCA_963603805.1 Oscillospiraceae bacterium | reverse complement strand
CAATACGCCCCTACATATATACCGTTGCAATCAATAAACAACACACATCGTTCATATTGTTTCTGCAAAACCGAAACTTATTGCCCTTTCCAAAATCCCCCGAAAATTACATTTGATGTAGGAAAAACTATGTCCTATGTAGAAAAAATTATGTCTGATATAATTCAAACTACATCAGACCTTTTTTCGCCACTTGCAAACATTTGAAAAACAAAAACTTATGCCGAGTGTTTGCTTGAGGGTTAAATAATTGTGCAACAGGGTGTTATGTGTCTTGGCGGCAAATTACGCCATACGGTTTGGCTGTTGTGGTTTCCGTAACGGCATTAAGGCTGGTCTGCAAGCATGGGCTGCGTGGTTTTCCGTGTAGCATCCTGTTGCGCACGCCGTGTGTTACCGTCTGTTTTAAGCGTTTTTTTCATCACATCGCGCCCTTTATTTCCTTTGCAAGTCCTTATTTTTGCAATTGCAGAGGCAAAAAACGCACTTTTTCACTATATTTGCACAAATATCACGGAATTAAACTAAGCATCAATGAATAATTTTTTCAAGACACTTTGCCTGGCATCGGCGGCACTGCTCGCTATGCCGGCAACAGCCCAAGACTGCGCAAAAGCCGCAGACGGCAAAATGTGTTGCGCCAAGAAATGCGCCGACACGTCAATCCCAGCCCTTAAAGGCATCAGTATGCAAACCGACCGCCGCGTTATTTCCTACATCCTGCCCAAGCGCATCATGTGGAAACAGTCAACCGGTGGCTCTACAATGGAGAACGAGGGCATATTGCTGAAGAACAACTACGGACAGACAGCATTGGGCGGAATATCGTTCTGCCACCTGAAAAACGGAAAAGGCGGAATGAACTCCATGCTCTTCGACTTTGGCGCGGAGCTGCAAGGCGGCATACAGGTGGTTACCGGTGGTGCGCCCGCAAACAAGGTGAGGCTGAGAGTGCGCTTTGGCGAATCGGCTTCTGAGGCAATGTGCGAGATAGACGGCAAGAACGGTGCTACGAACGACCACGCGTTGCGCGACTTCATACTCGAAATTCCGGGAATGGGCATTGCCGAATGCGGAAACTCGGGCTTCCGTTTTGTGAGGATAGACGTGCTGGGCGATGATACCGACCTGCAGCTTCAGGAGGTGCGCGCCGCTTTCAGATACAGGGACATACCTTATCTCGGCTCGTTCGAGTGCGACAACGAAAGGCTCAACAAGATATGGATGACCGGGGCGTACACTGTGCACCTTAATATGCAGCAGTTCCTTTGGGACGGCATAAAGCGCGACCGCCTTGTGTGGACGGGCGACATCAATCCCGAGGTGCTGACAATCGCCACCGTGTTTGGCGCAAACGACGTGGTGAACAAGAGCCTTGACCTGTCGAAGGAGAACTTCAAGCCCACCCAGTGGATGTGCACGCTGTCGAGCTATTCGATTTGGTGGATGATAACCCATTACCAGTGGTATCTCTACACAGGCAACCGCAAATATCTTGACGAGCAGAAGGACTATGTTACCGAGCTTCTTGGCGTGCTTATGAAATACGTTGACGACAAGGGATATGAGAAACTTGACGCGAGATTTCTCGACTGGCCTTCTTCGGAGAACCAAAAGGGCGTGGATGCCGGTTTGCAGGCTTTGATGGCAATAGCCTTTGACAGCGGCGCAAAGCTTGAGGAAATTTGGGGCAACACCGAACTTGCCAAGAAATGCTCCGACCTCTCCGCCAAGATGAAGAAATGCCGCCGCGACTTCAACGGCTCAAAACAGGCGGCATCGCTCAACGCCATTGCAGGCATGATTTCACCCGAAAAGGCGGCAAAGAAAACCATCCTGCCCGGCGGCGCGAAAAACTTCTCCACTTTCTATGGCTATTATATGCTTGAAGCCCTTGCAATGGCGGGCTACTACACCGAGGCAATGGACATAATGAGCCAGTACTGGGGCGCGATGCTCGACCTTGGGGCTACAACGTTCTGGGAGGACTTCAACCTTGACTGGACCAAGAACGCCGCACGCATTGACGAACTTGTGCCCGAGGGCAAGGTGGACATCCACAGCTCATACGGCAACTACTGCTACAAAGGCTTCCGCCACTCCCTCTGCCACGGCTGGGCTTCTGGTCCTACAACGTGGCTGAGCGCACACGTGCTTGGAGTGAAGGTTCTCGAACCTGGCTGCAAGAAAGTGGCAATCGAACCGCATCTTGGCAATCTGAAATGGGCCAAGGGAACTTTCCCCACCCCCTACGGCGTAATAAAGATTTCGCACAAAATAGGTGCGGACGGCAAGGTGGTGTCTGACATACAGGCCCCGCAAGGTGTAGAAATAGTAAAAGACGAAACAAAATAAACTAACAGGAACATCATGAAACTTAAAAATATAGCCAAGGTTGTTGCGCTGTCGGGCATATCGGTTCTGGCGGCGGGCAACGCGGGCGCACAGTTCAAGCAAGCGTCCATAAGTACAATGGAGTCCACGTTCCGCAGCATACCCGACTCGCAGAAGATTGCTGTTTACTGGTACTGGATGTCCGACAACATATCAAAGGAAGGCGTTGTGAAAGACCTTCAGGCCATGAAGCGCGTGGGCATAAACCGCGTGCAGATAGGCAATATCGGAAGCAACGACATCGCCTACGGCAAGGTGAAGTTCTATTCCCCCGAATGGTGGGAGGTGCTGCACACCGCGCTCAAAACTGCCGGAGACCTCGGCATCGAGGTGGGCATATTCAACAGTCCGGGCTGGAGCCAGAGCGGCGGTCCGTGGGTTAAGCCCAACCAGGCTATGAGGTATCTCGCCGAGTCGCGCACCACCGTAACCGGCGGCAAGCTGCTGAAGATACAGCTCCCCGAAGTGGGCAAGGAGGCGCAGGACGTGAAAGTGCTGGCGTTCCCTGACCTTGAAACTCCGACTACATTCAAGGCGCAGCAGGAGATAGGCAGTGCGAAAACCATAGACTTCCACAGCGACAAGCCCGCAACGGTGAGGAGCATAACCTTTGAGTGCAAGGGAAGTATGTTCCTTAACACCGCCGCCCTCTATGCAAAGATTGGCAACGAATACAAGTTCGTGCGCAACATAACGCTCGACCGCCGCAATGCGGAGCTTAACGTGGGATTTGTGCCCTTTGCGCCAATAGCGGCATCAGTTCCCGAAACAACTTCGAGCGACTTCCGCCTTGTGTTCAACGGCGACGAGGACAAATTCAAGAGCATCACACTGTCTGAAAACCCGGTTGTAGACAGCTACGCGGAAAAGACTTTGGAGAAGATGTGGCAAACGCCCCATCCTTTCTGGTATGACTATATGTGGAAGCCGTCAAGCGAATGCAGCGACCCGAAGCTCGTCATGAAAACCGACCAGGTTATCGACCTTACCGAGAACTTCAAGGACGGCACGCTGACATGGAACGCGCCGAAAGGCAAGTGGGTGATACTGCGCACGGCAATGCGCCCCACGGGAACGACAAACGCACCCGCCACACCCGAAGCCACCGGCTATGAAACCGACAAGATGAGCGCGAAGCACATTGCCGCGCATTTTGACGCATTCCTCGGGGAAATAATGCGCCGCATACCGGCACAGGACCGCAAGACTTTCAAGATTGTCGTAGAGGACAGCTATGAGACTGGCGGACAAAACTGGACGGATGAAATGATTCCCGCGTTCAAGAAGCGTTACGGCTACGACCCTGTGCCTTTCATCCCGACCTTCTACGGATATGTTGTGAACTCCGAAGACCAGAGCGACCGTTTCCTTTGGGATGTGCGTCGCCTTATAGCCGACATGGTGAGCTACGAGTATGTTGGCGGACTCAGGAAGATTAGCAACGAACACGGACTTACCACTTGGCTTGAATGCTACGGACACTGGGGATTTCCCGGAGAGTTCCTGCAATACGGCGGGCAGAGCGACGAGATTGCCGGAGAGTTCTGGAGTGCCGGCGACCTCGGAGACATTGAGAACCGCATAGCATCCTCGTGCGGCCACATCTACGGCAAACGCCGCGTATGGGCGGAGTCGTTCACCTGCGGCGGTCCGGATTTCTCGCGCTATCCCGGCGAAATGAAGCAGAGAGGCGACAAGTTTTTCGCAGAAGGCATCAACAACACGCTTTACCACCTTTACATTCAGCAGCCCGACGACAAAGCCCCGGGCATAAACGCTCCGTTCGGAAACGAGTTCAACCGCCTCAACACTTGGTTCTCGCAGCTTGACGTTTTCAACAAATACATCAAACGCTGCAACTATATGCTCCAGCAGGGATACTATGTCGCAGATGTGGCATATTATATAGGCGAGGACGCACCCAAGATGACGGGAATAAGAAATCCCGAAATTCCGCAGGGATATTCCTATGATTTCATAAACGCTGAGGTTATTGAAAAGAGCGGGCGCGTGGAAAACGGGCAGCTTGCAATCGATGGCGGGATGAAGTATCGTGTTCTCGTGCTGCCGCCGCAAAAGACGATGCGCCCCGAGTTCCTCGCAAAACTTCAGGAGCTTGTAAAGAATGGTCTTGTTATAATCGGCCCGAAGCCCGAGAAGAGTCCGAGCTTGCAGAACTATCCCGAAGCCGACAAAAAGGTTTCCGAAATCGCAACAGAAATGTGGGGAGGCGACAAGTTCTTTAACCGCGTAATACAGTATGGCAAAGGCAAGGTTTACCCGCAGGCTTCCATTGAGGAGGTTATGGCGGATATGCAGGTTGTTCCCGACTTCAAGAGCAACGACCCCACGCTTCCGCTCACGTTCCTCCACCGCAGCCTTCCCGATGCCGACGTATATTTTGTGGCAAACCAAGGCGACAAGCCTATAAGCTTCAACGGCGCGTTCAGGGCCGCTGGCAAGACCCCCGAGCTTTGGGATCCGCAAACCGCCGAGGTGCGTGCGCTGCCGCAGTTCACACGCCTTTCAAAGACTGTCGAAGTTCCCATGAAGCTCCAGCCGCTCGAAAGCGCGTTCATCGTGTTCCGCAACACCAACGACCAGCCAAGCACAACCGCCGTGAACTATCCCGACAAAAAGGTGCTGACAACAGTTTCCACGCCGTGGACTGTGGCGTTCGAACAAGGCAAAGGCGGGCCTGAAAGCCGGCAGACTTTCAACACGCTCACCGACTGGTCGAAGAACGCTGACAACAAGATTAAGTATTTCTCCGGTCATGCAATCTACACCAACAGCTTCAAGATTTCCAAGCTCCCCGAGGGCGAAACCTATATCGACCTTGGCAAGGTTATGGTCATGGCAAAGGTTAAGATAAACGGTCAGGAAGTTGGCGGGGTATGGACACCGCCCTACCGCCTTAACATCACAAAATACATGAAGAAGGGCGTGAACACCGTGGAGGTTGACGTGGTGAACAACTGGCGCAACCGCCTTATAGGCGAAAAGAACATGCCCGAAAGCGAACGCTTCACCCACCAATCGTTCACGTACCTCAACAAGGACTCCGAGCTTCAGGAATCGGGGCTTATAGGTCCTGTGGAAATACAGAACTACAGCTACGAACTGAAAAAGTAACATCTCATGCGTTTAAGACAATTAATCCTAACGCTAACAATCGCGGTGTCGGCAATGTCAGCATTTGCCGACACCGCGCCTTGCATTGTCAACATCATAAACTTCGTGCGCAAAACCGAACCGCGCATTGACGCAATAACAGATGAGGTTCTATACAAAACCACCGAGAGCCAAGCGGCGAATATGCTGAAAAACGGTCTCAACGGCACGTTCCTGTTGCAATACGATGCGCTCATCGATACGAAGTATCAGGAGCTGATGCGTGCGCTTCCCGCCAATTTCGAGGTGGGTGCGTGGTGGGAGATAACCCAGCCCCATGTTGAGGCGGCAGGTCTGAAATGGCGCGGACGCTATCCTTGGGACTGGCACGCCAACGTGGGTTTCGCCACAGGCTACACGCCGCAGGAGCGCGAAAAGCTCGTGGATGTTTACATGGAGAAGTTCAAGGAAATATTCGGCAAATACCCCGCATCGGTCGGCTCATGGTTCATCGACGCCCATACGCTGAAGTATCTTGTTGACAAATACCATATCGTTGCTTCGTGCAACTGTCGCGACCAAGTCGGCACAGACGGCTACACCATGTGGGGCGGATATTGGCAGGGGGCATACTATCCCTCGAAAAACAACGCCTATATTCCGGCGCAGACAAAAAGCCGCCAGATAAACGTGCCTGTGTTCAGAATGCTCGGCAGCGACCCTCTCTACCAATACGAATGCGGAGTGGGCGGAGTTGTTCAGGGTGTGTCAACCCTCGAGCCTGTATATGCCGCAGGCGGAGGCAGCGAAAGTTGGGTGGACTGGTATCTGCAAGTGGTTACACAAGACCCTGCAATGGGCTATACATATTTCCAGGCAGGGCAGGAGAACTCTTTCACGTGGGGAAGTATGCAGAAGGGGTTCGAAATGCAGATGCCCAAAATCGCCGCTCTCAGCCGCAGCGGCGCGGTAAGACTGGAGACCCTCGAAGAGTCGGGGCGCAATTTTGCGAAACGCCACAAGCTTACACCGCCCACCGCCACTTCCGCGCTGAGCGACTATACGCCGCGCAACGCAAAGACCCTTTGGTACAACAGCCGCTACTACCGCACCAACCTGTTTTGGGAAAAGGGGGCTTTCCGCTTCCGCGACATACAGATATTCAACGAGGACAACAAGTCGCCCTACCTCACAACCCCCGGCACGTCCACGGAATGCCTCTACTTCGCCCTGCCGTTTGTTGACGGCTGCCTGTGGAGCAAGCCCGACTATATGGCGGGGCTGCGCATACTCGAACGCGGAGCGGACGGCGGTTACAAGGAAATAAGGTGCATTGGCCAGAACATAAAGGCAAGCGGCAAAACCACCACAGTAACAATCAATGCCGCCGGAGGGGCGCAATACACTGTGAGCCTAAAGGAAAAAGACATCACGGTAAGTTCCGACAAGGCTAACGGCTACTGCCTTGAACTCACAACGGCGCAAGGCGCAAAAACGCCTTTCGCCAACATTGCCCCGAAAGAGATTACGAGTGTGCGCGACGGATTTGCCTATTTCACGAAGCTCAAAAGCGGCACATTCACCGATATGCGCGGAACTCCCGGCAAGATATGCCGCATAACCCCCGAGGGGAAAGGCATAGTGCTGCATTTGGCGCAGAAATAGCGGTCATCAGCATTGCCGTTACAAAAGAGCAGCGAATATGGAAGAAACCCAGCGACAGAGCTACCGCCACCGCACTCCGGTGCAGTTGCGTTTCAGCGATGTTGACCGCTTTGGGCACGTGAACAACGCCGTGATGTTCTCGCTCTACGACATGGCGAAGACGGAGTATTTCAGCTCCGTATTGCGCGAACAGACGAAGGGCGACACACTCGCCGTGGCGGTGAACATCAATGCCGACTTCATCCACCCCGTGTTCTATGGCGACAAAATCGAAATCCTCACAGCCGTAACGCGCATTGGGACGAAAAGCGTAACCGTAGCGCAACAGGCGGTCAACACCAAAACAGGAAGCGTTGTAAGCACTTGCCGCACTGTGCTCGTGTGTTTCTCCGCCTCGAAAAACGATTCCGTTCACGTGCCTTCCGAAATGCGCAAACGCATCACCGAATACGAGGACAACATAATCCTTTAAGAGGGTTCGGGATAAGGTTCAAGCCGACAGGGTAAAAGGCGGCGTTCAAGGCATTTATATACAGCGAGAGATTAGTCAAAAATTAACCGCACTTCGGGCGTATGCCATACGCTCGAAGTGCGCTGTTTTTGACGTTGTTGCAGTGGTGGTTAGAAAGGTTGCCAATACGGTTTTGGCGATGTCGTACAGGGCGTATGCAATACGCCATTATAAATCACAATATGCAATTAACCAATAAATTGCGCCGTTTGTAGGGGCGTATTGCATACGCCCGGAATTGCGCGGATTTGCGATGTTTCGGCGGTGTTTGCCGATGCGGTTTAGGCGGTGGCTTACAGGGCGTATTCAATACACCGTTATAAATTGCAATGTGCAAATAATCAATGAACTGCGCCGTTTGTAGGGGCGTATTGCATACGCCCGGAATTGCGCGGTTTTGCAATGTCGTGGCGGCGGTTTGCGATGCGGTTCATGCGATGGCGTACATGGCGTATGCAATACGCCCCTACAATTATCGCAAAACCAATGTTTGTTGTTGTGCAATGCAATTTTGGACGGTTGCCACCGCACATACAATTTCCGCAAAACCCAAATTGTCCGCTTTTCCCAAACACCCCGAAAATTACATTTGATGTAGGAAAAACTATGTCCTATGTAGAAAAAATTATGTCTGATATA
>CAVCON010000103.1:0-8537 GCA_963603805.1 Oscillospiraceae bacterium | reverse complement strand
TGCTTATACAATATATATAGTATGGATGTCTTTTCATATCATCCGCCGCTTTGTTTTTCAGTCCCTCGGCAAGTGCATTAAACGGTGATTGCTGTGTTTTGAAACATTTCGGGCGATGCCAGTGGCGGTGGTTTGCGATGCGGCTTATGCGGTGGCATACAGGGCGTATGCAATACGCCCCTACAAATGGCGCAAAACAAATACCGCTAAAACTACATTTGATGTAGGAAAAACTACGTCCTATGTAGTTTGAATTATGTCTGATATAATTCAAATTACATCAGACCTTTTTTCTGCGTTTGCAAATATTTGAAAAACAACAACTTGCAATCGTTGTTGCAAATCAAGCAACTTTTTGAAATCCAAACGTTTACGCAAATTATTGGGAATGCCAGGGAAAACGCCACGGCTATGGGGTTGCCACTATGCAAACAGGCTTTCTATCTTTTCCTGCGGGATTATTGCCACGATGAGTTTGCCCTCGGGCGTGTATTTGGGCGAGGCTGTGGCAAAAAGGTCGTCTATCATTCCGCCCATTTCCTTGTCGGTGAGCTGCGAACCGTATGGTATGGCGGCGTGCCTGGCAAGCACAAGGGCTATGTGTTTGTCGATTTCCTCCTTTATGGCAGCTTTCCCGTCGGTTTCCGCCAATACGTCCCTCAAAAGCTCCGTTGCGTTAAGCTTCTCCGTTCCCGCCGGAAGTCCGTTCACGGTGAAATTGCCGTCCCCGAGGTCGGAAATGTCAAAACCCGCAGCCACTATTTCATCTGCCGATGCGGCAAGCGCGGCACATTCCGCCGGAGTAAGGCTTACTGTCTCGGGGAAAATAAGCCGCTCGCCCGCGCTTTTGCGTTCGGAAAGTTTTTTGAGAAACCGCTCATATAATATGCGTATATGCGCCCTGTGCTGGTCGATGACCATAAGTCCCGAATGCACGGAAGTCATTATATAACGGTCTTTGTATTGGAAATGCCCGAGCGAGCGTCCCTCCAAAGGCTCTTCTGCTTCAGCCGCCTCGGGAACGGCAAGGCTTTCCTGCGACACGTCGCTGCGGCGGCTTATCCCCTCAAACAGCTTCTGCCAGTTTCGGGGGGCAGTGTTGCGCGGCTGCGCCGGGGTGTCGAACGGATTATACCCACCCTCAAGCTCGATGCGCGGCGGCTCTGCCGTTTTTTTGCGGGGGTCGTAAACCGGGATGTCGTCGGGGGTTGCGGGAGACTCGAAATCGAGCTGCGGAACGGCGTTGAACTTGCCCACAGCCTCCTTGACCGAAGCCATGAGAATTTGGAACACCGCCTGTTCGTCCTCAAACTTGATTTCGGCCTTCGTGGGGTGTATGTTAACGTCGATGCGCGAAGGGTCGATGTCGAAATAAACGAAATAGGGCACCTGCTCTTCGGGCGGCACGAGCCGTTCGTAGGCAAGCATAATTGCGCGTCCGAAATAAGGGTGGCGCATATAGCGTCCGTTGACGAAAAAGAACTGTTTCGCGCCTTTTTTGCGCGAGCTTTCGGGTGTGCCGACAAAGCCCTTTATGCGCACGATGGACGTGTCAACATCGATGTGCAGAAGCTGCTGGTTCATGCGCTTGCCGAACACATCGGCTATGCGCTGAAGGTACGAGCCGGAGGGCAGGTCGTAAACCACAGCGTCGTTGTTGCTCAACGAGAAGCGGACTTCGGGATGCGCCAGCACAATTTTCTCAAATTCCGCCACGATGTTGTTGAACTCGGTTTGGTTTGATTTCAGAAACCTGCGCCTTGCCGGAATGTTGAAAAACAGGTTCTTCACCATGAAGTTCGCACCCGCGTCGCACGCCACAGGCTGCTGGTCAACCACCCTCGAACCCTCGATGGAAAGGCTCACGCCAAGCTTGCTGTCGGCGGTGCGTGTGCGCAGCTCCACCTGCGACACGGCGACAATCGACGGCAACGCCTCGCCACGGAAGCCCATTGTGTGGAGGCTGAACAAGTCGGCGGCCTTGCTGATTTTCGATGTGGCATGACGCTCAAACGCCATGCGGGCATCGGTTTCGCTCATGCCGCATCCGTTGTCAACAATCTGTATGCACGTTTTGCCCGCATCGGTAACAAGCACGTCTATCTTGGTGGCTTTGGCGTCTATGGAGTTTTCCACAAGTTCCTTGACCACCGAAGCCGGACGCTGTATTACCTCGCCCGCCGCTATCTGGTTGGCGACGGAATCGGGAAGAAGGTGTATTATGTCGGGCATTGTTTGTTCTATATTATTAATGTATCGGGAAAGAAACGGACGCAGACGTTGCGGCTGCCGTGCATTCAGCGCGTGTCGCCGCTTTGCTTGCCGATTTTCTTGCGGGCTATTTCCGAAAGCGTCTGCAGCGGGGCCTGGCGGCGCACCGTCTCACGTAGTTCAGTGCCGGCGGCTTTTTCTTTCCAGACAAATATGTCGTCCTTGTTCTTTGGACGGATGTAGTCGAACCATGCAAAGTTCTTCAGGAAAAACTGCTCTTCGGGTGCGAGCTTCAGGGGGTACATCGTTCCGTTAGCCGGCGCACTCCATATGCGACTCATCTTGCGGTCCTTCATGTACATTCGCAGTTCGGAGGTCTGCATACGGTTAAGCCCTATCATTATGCTGTCGCTGTCGTAAGGGAAATATGCCACGTCAACATTGCCAAGAACCTTGCTCCACGCGAGTTTTCCGCCGTTGAAATAGGCGAACATTTCGCGCCCCGCAACCTGGTTGTAGCACACGCTGTCGAGCTGCTGCGCAAGAAGTGCCTGCCTCATCACGTGCACGCTGTCTATCGTTGTGTCCATGAACACCTGTATCTCCTCACCCAAAAGCTGCTGGTTGTTGTTCCAGACAATCGGGTTGCCATACATGGTCATCTTCTTGTTCTTGGAGTCGTATTTAAGCGAGTCGCACACGCTTTGCACGTCGATGCGGAAAGCCCGCGCCTTGTGGTAGCCGTGCACAAGGCGGTAAACGCTGTCGGTGCGTATGTTGTAGGTGAAAATCTTGAACGTGTCGGCGTGCATATACAAGGTGTCGGGGGAGGAATAGTCGCGCACCACGGCATTTTTAGTCGCCATGGCATACCCTGTGGTGTCGCTGTATTCGCAGTAATCGCCAGTGAGCAGGTTTTTGTTGCCTTTGTCATTATATATAATATTGCCATATGCGTGCATATTGCCGTTCTTCTTGTCATAGAACATACTGTCGCCCGTCATTGTACTTTTACCGTTAATCACCACGGAGCGGTCGAAAAGTTCGGCATAGTCCTTGGCGGTATCATAATAACCGCGCTCGGTGTAAATGCGGTTTCCGTCGCTATTGATATTGGAAGGCCCGACGATGTGGGTTACTTTGGTGAGCGTGTTATAATGCAGTGTGTCGGAAGTGAGCGTGAAGCGTTCGTTCGTGAGCTTTACGTGGTAGTTGAACACCGCCTCGCGCGTTTGTGGCGAATACTCCCCCCAGTCCGACACAAGGACATTTTTGCCGTCATGCAGTTTGCCGCCGTCAAAGAAATAGCCGAGATTGTAAAGTTTGTCGTAGTTGAGGCTGTCTGTTATGAGCAGCGTGCCACGGTGTTTGAGGTGCACATTCTTCCTTGCCTGCGCTATTTGCGCGTCGCCGTCATATTTCAGGTAGTCCCCAGTGAGCGACAAAGTGTCTCCCTGCACCATCCTCACGTTGCTGAAAGCCTCGAACGAGTTGGAGGCCTTGTAATAATAGGCACTGTCGCAGAAAAGTTTTATGTTGCCGTGGGTGAACTGCACGTTGCCGTTGAGAATATTGGCGTTGGGGTTCTTCATTATGTCATAGTGCAGCCGGTCGGCGTGGTCAAGCACAATGCGCTCCCCTTTCTGCCTTTTCGTGTCTTTCTTTACTGGCGCGAGAGCCGACGCGCCAGCCGGAGAACACTGCACGGTAAATAGAAATAGAGAAACGAGGCACAAACTGCATAAACGCGATCTGTGCCCTGATTTTTCTTTACGTATGTCTCCTGCGCCGCCCATCATTTCTTAACCCAGCCGGGATAGCGGAAATCACAATCGCGCCACTCTGGTTTTATGCTGATGTAGGTGGTTTTCTGCTTGCTGCGAATCCAGTCGTCAATAACCTTGGTCTGCTCTTTGTTGACAAGGATGCTCTGAAGTGTCTGGAAATCCTCGGTGATTGAAGCGTAATGTTCCTCGTTACGGCTTTTGAGTTTCACAACCGCGCAAACTTTCTGCCCTTTTGGGGTGGTCATCGAAAACGGCTTGGAAATCTCTCCGGGATTCATGGTGCTGACAACTTTTGCCACGTCCTGCGGAAGGTCGCGAAGCTCGAACCACTGCGTCATTCCTGCACGCGGATTATTTGGCGACACGCTTTTTCCCATTATGCCGCGATTGTTGCGCGTATCCTTGTCGTCGGAATACACAACTGCGTCGTCAAACGTAATCTTCCCGCTCTTTATGTCGCCGGATATGGAATCAAGCCTCGAAAGGCACGCCTTGATTGCCTCGTCGCTTATGTTGGGCTTTTTCAATATATGGCGCACACGTATCTTGTCGCCCCTGCGGTCTATGAGCTGTATTATATGGTAGCCAAACTCTGTCTTCACTATTCTCGAAACCTTTTTGGGGTCGGTGAGCGAGAAAGCCACGTTGGCGAACTCGGGAACAAGTTCGCCTTTTCCCATATAAGGAAGTTCTCCGCCGTTGCGCCGCGTACCCTCGTCCTCGCTGTACATCATGGCAAGCGTGGAAAAATCGCTTTCGCCCGAAGTAATCCTCTTTATATAGTCGCGCAGCTCGTTTTCTATATGGTCCACTTCCTCGCGGCTCACTTCCGGCGTGTTCGTTATTATTTGTACTTCGTAGCGGGTGGGTATCAGGGGAAGGCTGTCCTGTGGAACATTCTTGAAATAGTTTCTCACCTCCGCCGGCGTAACCTTGACATCTGCCGCTATCTTGCGCTTCACGTCCTCGACAACCATCATTCTTTTCAACTGCTCCATTGTCTGCTGGCGGATTTGCGTCATGGGCTTGCGCATATACTCTTCGAGCTTTTCTTTCGAGCCTGCCATTTGTATCATATAGTTCAGACGGTACTCCAGTTCCTGAAGCACATCGCCGTCCTTCACCTCTATACTGTCTATCAACGCCTGATGGAGGAAAAGTTTCTGTATCGCCATCTGCTCGGGTATCACGCAGCGCGGGTTTCCCTCCACCTGCTCGCCGTTCACTTCGGACGCGAGACGCTGCTCCTCCACTTCGGACTTCAATATCGGGTCATCGCCCACAACCCAAATAACCTCGTCGATAACGTTGTTGTCCTGGGCTAAAGCCGCCGCCGGCAGCAGAAATGCTGAGACGCTCAACAATATTAATATGTTTCCAAGCTTTTTCATATATTCCTTTTGTTTTTGCAGGAAATCAGTGGTTGCTTACGGTGTCCACCGCTTTGTCGTTGATTTCTATCTTGCTCTTTGCGCGGAGCTGCCTAACCCACTCCTTTTCCTTGAAGTCCTGGTAATCGCTCACCACTTGCGCCTTAACGTCGGCGAGCTCTTCCGGACCTTTCTTCAGGAGCTTTCCCTCAATGCCGAGATAGGGGAACGCCTTGCTCTCGCGGGTTTTCACGCTGTCGTCCTTGAAGATTTGCTTGTCCACAAAGCGGTTTTCGCCCTTTTTCCAAATGCCGTGGGAAACCACAACCTTTTCCTTGCCTTCGTTGAACTGCTTTTTTATCACGCCGTGCCAATCCTTGCCTCCATATTTCTTCAGTACAGCCTTCACGGGCTTGACAAGAGCCTCTTCGGAGGTGTGGAACACAAAGCCTTTGAATCGCGGCGAGTCCCAGTTGTAGTTCTTCTTGTTCTTCTTGAAAAACGCCTCCAGCCCGGATTTGTCCTTTTCAGCCTTGTCCCAAACTTCCTGTTTTGTTATGTTGTAGGCAAGCAAGCCCTCGCGGTAATCCCTCATAACGTCCTTCATGCCGGCATCTTCGTTCTCATGCTCCTTTTCCACCTTGTCGAGCACCTGCTCACGTGTCAGTCCGTCCGAAGCCTTGACCATTTTGTCAACGGCGTGGTTGAAAACCACCTGCTGAAGCCCCTGTTTGTTGAGAGCCTCCACAAGTTCCGCCTTCTTTTCCTCGTATGGCGCGAGCTTTCCGCGTGAACGCATAAGCACTATATGATACCCCGCCGTGGAGGCGAAAGGCTCAGACATTTCGCCAGCTTTCAAGGCATAGCACTTCTCCTCAAACTCCTTGAGCGTAGCCCCCGGACCAAGCTCCGGCAGTTCGCCGCCGCGCTTTGCCGACATCACATCCTGCGAGAACTTCTTGGCGGTCTCCGCAAAGTCCGCCCCGGCTTTCAGCAGTCCGTAAATGGAGTCTATCTTAGCCTTGGCGGCGTTCTTCTTTGCCTCGTCCGCCTTTTGCGGCACAGAAATGAATATGTGGGACACGTTTATAATGTCAGAGTCCTTGAGCTGCTCCTTTATGCGGTCGTAAACAGAGCGCACTATGGAGTCCTCAAACTGCTCGTCGCCCACATACTTCATGAGCAAGTCGTCGCGATACGTGCCGAACTCCTGACGGAACGCCGCCGCCGTGTCGATTTGCTGCCTCAACGCCTCGGCAATTTTAAGGCGATAGTTTATGTACAGGTCCACATAGTCCTTGACGCTCGTCCCGGACTCCTTGTTGCGGTTGTATGCACGCTCGAACTCCGAGCGCAGCACCTGCTCGCCGTTAATTGTCATCACCACCGGGTCGCCGTTGTTCTGGGCGTAAAGCCCTGCGCAAGCCAGCAGCGAAAGCAGGAAAGTTGTTATGCGTTTCATCTTTCTGAAGGGGTGTTACTGCGTTTGCGCCACAGTCATACCTTTGTGGCAGGGCTGTAGTTCGGTGCCTCGCTTGTTATGGTTATGTCGTGCGGATGGCTTTCGAGCACGCCGGCGTTGGTGATGCGCGTGAACTTGGCGTTGTGCAGCTCGTCAATGGTGTGTGCGCCGCAATATCCCATGCCGGAGCGCAAACCGCCCACAAGCTGGTATATCACCTCCTGCACAGTTCCCTTGTAAGGCACGCGTCCGCTGATGCCCTCAGGCACGAGCTTCTTCGTGTCGGTAACGCCGCTTTGGAAATACCTGTCCTTCGAGCCGTTTTCCATTGCCTCGAGCGAACCCATTCCGCGATACGACTTGAATTTTCTGCCGTTGAATATTATCGTCTCGCCGGGAGACTCTTCCGTTCCCGCCACAAGCGAGCCGATCATCACGGAGTTTCCGCCGGCGGCAAGAGCCTTAACAATGTCGCCCGAATACCTCAAACCGCCATCGGCAATCATGGGGACGCCAGTGCCGGCCAAGGCGCACGAAACGTCGTAAACCGCCGAAAGCTGGGGAACGCCTACGCCCGCCACAACACGCGTTGTGCAAATCGAGCCCGGTCCTATACCCACCTTTATACCGTCGGCCCCGGCCTCCACAAGAGCCTTGGCAGCCTCGCCGGTAGCCACGTTGCCCACCACGATCTCCTGTTCGGGGAAAGCGGCCTTTGCGGCGCGGAGCTTGTCTATCACGCCCTGCGAATGTCCGTGGGCGGTGTCGATGACAATCGCGTCAGCCCCGGCCCTCACCAAAGCCTCGATGCGCTCGAGCGTGTCAACCGTTACGCCAACACCCGCAGCCACGCGCAGACGACCTTTCTCGTCCTTGCAGGCCATAGGCTTGTCTTTCGCCTTTGTGATGTCCTTGTATGTTATAAGCCCGATGATGTGGTTGTCCTTGTCAACAACCGGGAGTTTCTCTATCTTGTTCTGCTGCAATATCTCGGCAGCCTGGTCAAGGTCGGTTTTCTGCGTTGTGGTAACGATGTTTTTGCTCGTCATCACCTCGTCGATTTTCCTGTTCAGGTCATGCTCGAAGCGCAAGTCGCGGTTGGTTACGATACCCATGAGGTGTTTCTCCTCGTCCACAACAGGTATGCCGCCTATGTGGTATTCGTGCATCAGGCTCAACGCCGTGCGCACCGTTGAACCTTGCAGGATGGTTACGGGGTCATAAATCATGCCGTTCTCGGCGCGTTTCACTATTGCGACCTCCCTTGCCTGGTCCTCTATCGACATATTCTTGTGTATAACTCCGATGCCGCCCTCGCGTGCAATGGCTATTGCCATTTTCGACTCGGTAACGGTGTCCATCGCGGCGGTTACAAAAGGAATGTTGAGGTTTATTTTTCTCGTAAAGCGCGTGGCGAGCGAAACTTCTCTCGGCAGCACGTTGGAATAAGCGGGAATCAAAAGGACGTCATCGAAAGTAAGACCGTCCATCACAATTTTGTCTGCAATAAATGAAGCCATAAAAATCTGTTTTTATTGCGCACAAATTTACTCAAAATATTTAAGACACGCGGGCTGCCGCAGGGTTTTTAACCTAATCTAACACCACTTTTCGCAAAGCCGCCAAATATCGCGGAGCATATCCGCACCTTTTGGAAATTCCACACACCAAAACTTGCGGAAAACCCACCTTCCGCCGTGCGCCAAA
>CAVCON010000102.1:0-8660 GCA_963603805.1 Oscillospiraceae bacterium | reverse complement strand
GTATTTCGCATTGCGCATGAAATACAACAAAATTCGGGGGATATGACAACCGTTGCAAATCTTTTTCAGGGCGGAAAAACGTGGATTTTGCCTCTCGGAATTCATTTTTCCTTTGGTTTGGTTTTTTCAAAACAGGAAGCCTCGCGGTTGCCGTTTGCAACCGCGAGGCTTTGTTGTGGTGTGGGCGTTGTTGTTTAGAGAATGCCCTGCGCCATCATTGCCTTGGCAACTTTCATGAAGCCGGCAACGTTTGCGCCCTTCACATAGTTTATGTAGCCGTCGGACTCTGTGCCGTATTTCACGCACGCAGCGTGGATGTCGCACATTATATTGTGAAGTTTCTTGTCAACTTCTTCTGCCGTCCAGTTCAGACGTTCGGAGTTCTGCGTCATCTCGAGACCCGAAACCGACACGCCGCCGGCGTTTGCTGCCTTGCCTGGAGAGTAGAGTATCTTGGCATCCTGGAACACCTTGATAGCTTCGGGCGTGCTTGGCATATTCGCGCCTTCGCTCACTGCAATCACGCCGTTCTCAACCAACTTGCGAGCGTCGTCGCCGTCAATTTCGTTTTGTGTTGCGGAGGGGAGCGCAATGTCGCACTTCTCGCCCCAAGGACGTGCGCCGGCAACGTACTTAACGCCGTATTTCTCGGCATATTCGCGAATGCGTCCGCGCTCGATGTTCTTGAGCTCCATTAAATAGTTCCACTTTTCGCGGTCAATGCCGTCGGGGTCGTATATGTAGCCGTCGGAGTCGGAGAGGGTAACAACTTTCGCGCCGAGGTCGATGAGTTTGTCAACGGTGTATTGCGCCACGTTGCCCGAACCGCTCACGCATACGGTCTTGCCCTTAACGTCGATGCCCCTTGTCTTGAGCATCTCGAGCATGAAGTAAACGTTTCCGTAGCCGGTTGCCTCGGGGCGGATGAGCGAACCGCCAAATTCAAGACCCTTGCCTGTGAATGTGCCGGTGAACTCGTGAGTGAGCTTCTTGTACATACCGAACATATATCCCACTTCGCGTCCGCCTACGCCTATGTCGCCGGCGGGAACGTCGGTGTTGGGGCCGATGTTTCTCCAAAGCTCGGTCATGAAAGCCTGGCAGAAACGCATGATTTCGGCGTTGCTCTTGCCGCGCGGACTGAAGTCGCTGCCGCCCTTTGCTCCGCCCATGGGGAGCGTGGTGAGTGAGTTCTTGAATGTCTGCTCAAAAGCAAGGAACTTCAATATGCCGAGGTTCACGGAAGAGTGGAAGCGGATGCCACCCTTGTACGGACCGATGGCATTGTTGTGCTGCACACGGTAGCCGTTGTTGGTCTGAACCTTGCCCTTGTCGTCAACCCAAGTTACGCGGAACTGGTAGATGCGGTCGGGGATGCAGAGACGCTCTATGAGATTTGACTTCTCGAATTCGGGGTGCTGGTTGTAGGTCTCCTCGATTGTGGGAAGCACCTGCGATACAGCCTGAATGTATTCCGGCTGTCCCGGATAACGGCGTTTTAGGTTTTCAATAACTTCGCTTGATTTCATTTTAAGTTACTCGTTTGTTAATATTCCATATCGTGCTGCAAATATACAAAAAGTTGGTTTAATGGCGGTATTTCTGAAAATAAAATGCTTTTGAAAAGATAAATGTTTCAAAAGTTCAGAATAAATATGATTGTCCGCCTTTACAATTTAGGCAAACGGAAACATAATACCGCCGTTTTTAGATGCGGTATATATGTAGCGGTTTGCATTGTGGTTCATGCGGTGGTGTACAGGGCGTAAACCACGCGCCACATAAATACGCAGTAACCAATCATTCTATAATTTGCACCGCTTGTAGGGGCGTATGGCATACGCCCTGAATTGCGCGGATTTACAATGTTGTGGCAGTGGTTTGCGATGTGGTTTGTGCGGTGGCATACAGGGCGTATGCCATACGCCCCTACATATATGCAATGTCCATTTAACCAACGAATAACAATGGCTTTGAGACGTATGGCATTCGCCAAAAAAGTGCCGACTTACAATGTTGCGGCAGCGCTTTGCGGTGTGGTTCGCACGGTGGTGTACAGGGCGTAAACCACGCGCCACATAAATACGCAGAACCCCATCATTCTATAATTTGCACCGCTTGTAGGGGCGTATTGCATACGCCCTGAATTGCGCCGATTTGCAATGTTGTGGCAGCGGTTTGTGGTGCGGTTCAAGCGGTGGAGTAAAGGGCGTATGCAATACGCCCCTACATATATACCGTGTGCAATCAATAAACAACATACACCGTTCATGTAATTTACGCAAAGCCAAAACCAGCAGCTTTTTTCAAAATACTCCGAAAATTACATTTGATGTAGGAAAAACTATGTCCTATGTAGAAAAAATTATGTCTGATATAATTCAAACTACATCAGACCTTTTTTTGCCGTTTGCAAACGTCTGAAACACAAAAACTTATGCTGTATCTTGTGAAACAGGATAATTCTTTGTAAATCAAAGTGTTGCAGGAAAATCACGGCTTTGCTGAGCAGCGGCATGAGTACAAAAATAACTCGCGGCTTGGAAAATTTACCCAAGCCGCGAGTTTTTCAGAATTAAAGAGGGGCACTTGGAGTTAATGATGCACCCTAATTGTTCTTATTGCCTTGTGCTATTTAGAAGTAGAGATAGCGGCGGTCCTTAACCTTGGCCTTTGAATACAGGTCGTTGGTGTATTGGCCTACGTTGCGGAGGTAACTTTCTGCCACGCTCTGCTCGTACATCTTCTCGTTGAATTTCTCGTCCGTCTTTGTGCGTTCGGAAACCTGGAACATATACACGCCGTTATTACCCTTGACAGGACCGTAGCTCTTGTTGGGCTTGCCATAGCAGATGCCGCCGGAAAGAACTGACTCGTTGCCACCAGTGGATGCGATGAACGCGGGCATGGAGAATGTGATGTTGTTGAGGGTGTCTTTTGACGCTGCCGGGAGTGCGAGAGCCTGTTGCAAATCCTTGCTCTTGAGCTGTCCCATGAGCTTCTCGGCTTTCTTGTCGCGGAGCGCGAGCTGCGTGAGGGCTTTCTTCACCTCGGGGTCGGACGCAGGACGGTAGCCGACTTTGTGCTTGCCCGTTACATATATAATGAGCATATTGTCGTTGTTGCCGCATTCGTAAAGCTGCGACATATCGCCCTCCTTGGCCTCGAAAAGCCAGCGCAGAGCGTCCTTAGTTCCGGGTATGTTTGCCACATAGTGCTCGTTGCAGAACTGGTCTTTGCGCTCCTGCACGGTGTAGCCGTTCTTGGCTGCGTTTGCCTCCATTTGGGCAAAGGTGGAGTTGCTTGCAATGAAGTGGCTGAACTTGTTGTATTCCTTGGAATAGGTGTCTTTGCTGAAGTCAACGCTGCGCTTGATTACGGCAAGGTTGTATTTCTTCTTCATTGCCTGACGCTTTGTGATTTGTACCACAACCACGTTTTGTGCAAGCTCTATTTTCTGGATGGAATTGATTGCGCTTGTTGTGATGGTGTTTATGAAGTTTGCGTTGTCGGCATCGATCGACTGACCTTCATACTGATTTGCTGTGAGCCATACGCTGGGTGCCGGCTGGTTGTACTTCTTTGCCACGTCCTCGAACTTGGCTCCGCCGTTAATTGCCTTGACAACGCTGTCGGCTGTTGCCTTTGCCGCGTCAAGCGATGTGTTTGCGCAGTTGATTGCGCGGTATTCCACAGAGTCGGGAAGTTCGGCAACGGCAACAAGCTTGAGGATGTTCTGCGTGTTGTCGTATGCGTTGTAGTACGGACCTTTGACAACGCCAACGCCAAGTGAATCGATTTTGTTCTGAACGTCGTTGGGGAAAGCGGTTTTCGAGAAAGGTACGTTGGAGTAGGGGACGAGCGAGCTGCTCTGGTTTACGGTTGCAGCTATGTTCTCGCCCTCTGCAAGTTCTTTGGCATAGCCCTTCATCTCGTTTTCGAGGGCTTTCTTGTCGCCGTCGGAAGCCTTAACCTGTACGCTTATGTACTTTATGTCGCGGCTTTCGTTGAACTGGCGGAACATTTCCTTGTATTGTGCATACAGCTTGTTGATGTCCTCGTCTGAAACCTTAACCTCGTTGTCGGGAACGGAAGTGTAGGGGATTGAGGCGACAACTGCGCTGCTCTTGCTCGAAACGCCCTCGAACGCGAGTTTTGCCGAAATGGGGTTCGAAAGAATGCAACGCCCTACGAGAGCCTGGTATTTCTCGTTCAGAAGTGTTGAACGGAGTGTCTTTTCAATGAAGCCCCAGTATTTGTAAAGACGCTGGTAGTACTCGATGTATTCCTGCGGAACTTGGTCGGGCTTGGTGAGCATCTGATTGTATTGCTCGAGGAACTGCTTGAGCTGCGTTGCGTCGAAGCGTCCCGTCTGCTTGTTCACGAACGGCGTTTGCATAAGCATGGGGTTCGTTCCTGTGCTTATAACGTTGTTAAGCTCGGCGTCGGTAACGGTGAGACCGAGCTTCTTAGCCTCGTGATTGATAAGCTCGTTGTTTACGAAAGTCTGCCAAACCTGATCCTTGAGCTGGTTCTGCTCCGCATCGCTCAGCGAACTTTCACCGCGTGTGAACTTTATCGCTTCGGTGTATTCGTCAATTAAAGACTGATAATCGTTGATAGCAAGTTTTTCGCTGTAAACTTGGCCTACGTGGCGTTTGTCCTCGCCGAAGAGCGTGTCGAAAACGCGAAAGAAGTCCTCCGCAATGAATGCGAAAAGACCGAGACCTATTACTACCAACAGGGCCACGCCCCATTTCCTAATAGTTTGAATTGCTGCCATTATGTAATATTTTTTATTTCAGTTATAATTGTTTGCGGGAACTTGCCGGCGGCGTTTCTTCCGTGTCAGCCCAAACAAGACCTGCGTGATTTTACTTAAATACGTGCAAAGATATAAAAATCAGTAAAACTGCGGGCATTTTACGCCGCAAAAATTCGGGGTGATGCCATACATAGCCTGTGGTTACTTGATTTTGGGAGGTAAAATCTTGTTTCTGTGGCTGTCTGTCTGGGGCTCGCGCTTTTTGGCATCGCCGCCGCCACTCTCCGTAATGTCTTTCGGAGCGTTGGTGATTATTGTCTTGCTTTCCGAAATGTCCGGCTCGCGCTTCACGGAGTCTTCCTGCTTCTTGTCGTCGGGCATCGGGAATGAGCCGGCGGAGTTTGTTATCTCATAGTTCGTCAATTCCTCGTCCGAGCGGAAACCAACGCCTTGCAGTTCCTGTTGCGGCGTAACTATATGTACGTATTTGCTTGAATAGACAATGTGTTTGCCCATGTCCCAGAAAAGTTCGTTAGTGTTGAACACCGTGCCGTTTTCCTTTCTTATCTCAACCCGTCCGCGAAGTTCCCACAGGTTTTGGTCGTACCAGTACGCCGTGTCGGCGGTCAGGAACATCGCCACTTTGAACCTCTCGTCAAACTTCTCCATGAAGATGCCGTTTATGAAGGTCTGCTTTTGCGGCTTTGTGCGGTCGTAAACTTTCCAGTCCTCGGCAATAAGTTTGTATCTTATAACGCCGGAGTCTGATATGAGCTTCGACACCCCGGTGGTTGACATGATTGGAAGTTTGTCCCTGTTGTGCAGTGCGGGGCCTGTGGGCTTTTTGTCGTGGCTGCACGCCATGGAAAGTATTGCGGCACCCACAGTGAAAAGCGCGGCTTTTATTCTGCTTTCCACTTCTGGAACCATTTCTCGTTAAAGCTGATGCCCACGCACAGGCGCAAATAGTTCTCGGTTATCGCCCCCGGGCCTTTAGGCTTTATGTTCTCCCACTGCGCCGAAAGGTTGAGGGTGGAGCGGTTGTTGATGATGTTTGCAATGGGAAGCCCAACGCCCACCGTTACCAAAAGGTCTTTCGCGCCGTCCTGCCCGTTGGCTTTGGCGTATGCCGTGCCGTATGAAACTCCGGCGCGGTAGCGTATGTGGTCGCGGTATTTTATCCCGAGGCTGTTGTGAAGGTATTCTCCGCCCAGAGACATGCGCTGGCGGTTGTCGAACGCGCCTGTTGTTGAGGCGTATTTGTTTTCGCCGTTGCTTGAGGTGAGTTGCGGGAACTTGGCGTTTTTCCACAATTCTATGGAGTAGTCAAGCCCCACCTTCCACTTGTTGTTGTGGTTCCACGCCACGCCGGCGGCAATTGCGTGGGGCATGTCGAAGGCGTTCCTCACCTTGACCGTGTCGCCTGTTGAAACCGAGCCGGAATAGTTGGAAACCTGGTTCATGAACATTGCGCTGGAATTTATCTGGTGTCCCAATGTGTAGCTTGCGCCAAGGGTGATGAGATCCTTCTTTGATACGAGACGGCTGTATTGTGCGCCGAAATCTATCTTGTATGTTGAAATGTCGGCGGAATACACGCGGCGGAACTGGTTCACGTTGTTGTCGCTGAACGCCGCCTGTATGGAGTGGCTGTAATCGCCCCACACAAATCCCACGTTCGCGCCTATCGAAAAGTCCTTGAAAACATTCCAGCCCGCGCCGAGGTAAACTTCGCGCAGTCCGCCGTCGCCGGAATACGAGGTTGTCTCGGTTTTCTCGCCGCTGCCGTCAATGTCGGAAAGAGTCTGCTTGTTCTTGAAGCTGTAGCCTATCGAAGTGAGCGGCAGAAGCCCGAACGACATACCCACGTTGCGCCACGCCCTGAACTGTGCGCTCACGTAGTCAACGGAGGTGTTCTTTGCGTTTTTCTGTAGGCTGCCCTGCTTGAAATTGGCGTTTTGCAGCGACACCCCTATGTCGAACAGCAGCGTGAGCGAGTCAACTGCGGAGTATGATGCCGGGTTTTGGAAATTCACCGCCGTAGCGTCGCGGAAACCCTGCGCAACTCCTGCCATGCCCTTGTTGAAGCCCTGTGCGCGGTCGTTGATAGTGCCGAAGCCATACCGCGAGTAGGGCGAGTTTGTGCCGTTTTGCGCATTTGCCGACATGGGGAAAAGCGACATTGCCGCAGCAACCGCCATTCCTGATAATATTTTTGTTCTGTTGTTCATATTTGTCGAATGTGTAGTCTCTGTTTTTTCAAATTTTGTCCGCAGTTCCGTTGAGCAGTATTTCGCGCAGTCCTTCAAACACAAGGTGCTTGTCGAAAATTATCTCCGCCCCTTTCACCGACAGGTCTGTCTCCGCCCCGCCGGTAACTATTGTTATCAGGTCGGGGTGCTTTGTGAGCGTGTGCCTTATGTACCCCTCCACTTCGTGGTTCACTCCGTTCACCGCTCCCGAGCGCATGGCCGTGTAGGTGTCGTATCCTATTTCGGGTATAGGTCCGTCTGTGTCAACGAGGGGCAGCAGCGAGGTCCACGTGTGCATTGCCTGAAGGCGCATATAAATGCCCGGGGATATGTTTCCGCCGAGATATTTCCCGCTTGCCGATATGAACTCGTAGGTTATGCAGCTGCCGTTGTCAACCACCAGGATGTTGCGGTTGGGGAACTTGGTCTTTGCCGCCACTATGGCCCCCAGGCGGTCGCTGCCCATTGTCGAGGGCAGTCCGTAGCGTTTGTTGTATTCGGGGGTTGTTGCGTCGTTGAGCAGTATGTCGGGAAGCCCAGCCTGGCGCAATTGCGGCCCCACCTTGCCTTTAAGTCCCGCCACGGTTGACACAATGCTGCGGTCTATGGGGTATTTTCCGAGAATGCTGTCGAGAGGTTTAAGGAAATCGTTGCGGCACGAGTCCTGGAACACAATTCCGCCGTCTGCGAAAATGGCTATCTTGGCGGACGAGTTCCCTATGTCGATAATCAGCTCCATGATTTTTTGTGTCCCAATATGCTTTTGTCTGGCGGGTTTACCACTCCTTCATTAGTTTTTCAAGGAAATTGTCGAGGTCTTCGTCAATTTTCCTAATCATTTCGTCGTCAAGCACCACGGTGTCCGCTTCCACACAGTATAGGTTTGCCACTGTTTCGCCGTCCTCGTTCACGAGCAGTATGTCGTATGGCTTCATTATTCCCGCGTTCAGCAGTTGGGTGTGCAGTCCTGCGATGCAGCGGCGCAGCACGGGCTGCAGCTCTTCGTAAAAGTCGTCTGGCGCGTTTCCCGCCAATTCTTCCGCCACAGTGCGGGCAAGCTCGTTGTTGTCGTCATCGCATACGGTCATCTCCCCTGTGTCGGGATTAGCCTGTATAAGTAAGTCGGTCATGGGCATTGCTTCGCCAGAGGGCGGAAACGCCCCGATTGCCTGCAATATTACGTCTTTTATTTGTTCCTGAGTATGCTCGCTTGCTTTCATCACCTGTCGGATTACGCATTATGTGCAAAAGTACTACTTTTTTCTTTTTCATTTGTGGCACAACAGATAAAAGATGTAACACGCCCTGCAAACAAAGGACATTGCTCACAAAGGTTTGCTTTGTTTTTGCAATGCAGTCCATGCGGTGGCGTGTAGGGCGTATGCCATGCACCTAATAAATGTGCCATACGCAATTAATAAAGGAATTGCACCTCTGTAGGGGCGTATTGCATACGCCCTGAATTGCGCAGTTTTGTAATGTCGCGACAGTGGTTTGCAGCGCGGTTCAAGCGGTGGCATACAGGGCGTATGCAATACGCCCCTACAATTGGCGCAAAACAAAACCACCAAAAACTACATAGGACGTGGGAAAAACTATGTCCTATGTAGAAAAAATTATGTCTGATATAATTCAAACTACAT
>CAVCON010000101.1:0-8735 GCA_963603805.1 Oscillospiraceae bacterium | reverse complement strand
GCGCCAATTGTAGGGGCGTATTGCATACGCCCTGTACGCCACCGCATGAACCGCAACGCAAACCACCGCCACAACATCGCAAAGCGGCGCAATTCGGGCGGATGCAACACGTTTCCACAAATATGCAATTCATTGATTAATTGAAACTTGCAATGCACCGAACATCACTAATGCCTCTCCAACCTTTTGCGGAAAGGCACAATTTTGGCAGCCCTGCTTATCAAAAAAAAAAAAAAATAAACCTGTTAATTTCTATTCATTTCTTATATTTGCATCCTTAATACATAACTAAACAATAAAGACATAGGCGGAACTAATTAACTCACTAAATACAAAAACTCATGAAAAAGCTAAAGATTTCATTGCTCTCGCTGGCAATGTCGGGGCTTGCCCTTACGGGGATACAGGCTGTTGACATTGTTGACGGAGTGTACCAAATCACCAACGCGAGTGATTTCGTGGAGTTCGCAAACGATGCCAGCAACGGCAAGCCAAGCGCAAACGCGGTGCTGACGGCCGACATCGACCTCGAAGGGGTAACGTGGACACCAATAGGAACAGAAATGGATCCGTACTGCGGAACATTCGACGGACAGGGACACCGCATCAGCAACCTTGTGATTAACTCCGAGGAGGACTATCAGGCCATCTTCGGACACATAGGCGACGGTGCAACGTTCAAGAACCTCTACATCGACAAGAGCTGCTCCATAACCGGCGGCGCATTCGTGGGCGCACTTGCCGCCGCTTCGCACGACGGCGGCACGGCAACGTTCACCAACATCGGCAACGAGGCAAACGTTACCGGCTCAGGGGCAAACGCCGCAGCCATCATAGGCGTGAGCATGGGCGGAGCCTGCGCATTCATCATAACAAACTGCTACAACACAGGCGACATAACCGGCGGCTTGGAGTCGGCGGCAATTTGCGGCTGGGTTGGCGGAGGCTCAAAGATAACGAACTTCTACAACACAGGCAAAATAGAAGGCGTACAGGCAACGAACAAACTCTTCCGCAACAGCGCGACAACCTCCAACCTATTTGACATCGAAGGCATACAGGGCGACTCGATCAGCGCAGAGATGGTTGCAAGCGGACAGCTCGCATTCGCGCTCAACAGCTACAAGAGCGAGGGCGAGACAGTGCAGTGGTGGCAGAACATCGACAACGGCGAAACGCCTGACGCAAGTCCCGTGTTCGACCCCACACACGGAGTGGTTTACGCAATAGGAACGCTCCACTGCGACGGCACTCCGTCGGACGACATTTCGGGATATTCCAACACCAACCAGATGACGCAGGACGACCACGACTACATAGACGGCGTTTGCTCGTACTGCAAATTGGTTATACCCGACTTCATTCCCAAAAACGACAGCGTTTACGAAATCAGCGACGCAAAGCAGCTGCACTGGTTTGCAAACTACGTGAACGGCCTTAGCGGCGAAAAAGCGTATGCCCGTCTCACGGCAGACGTTGACTTCAGTGAATACACCGAGCAGGGCGAGGTTATCGGCCTTGGCGGACATGACTTCCAGGGATGGTTCGACGGACAGGGACACACCGTAACCATTAACTACGACACCGACCTGCAATACACCAGCCTCTTCAAGTTCGTGAAGAACAGCACAGTCAAGAACCTCATAACCGAGGGTACTGTGAACACCAGCAACAAGGGCGTTGCCGGCATAGTGGGCTATATGGTCGATAGCACTACGGTTGAAAACTGCATAAGCAAGGTAACAATAAGCTGCGAGGTTGAGGGCGACGTAGGTCTCGGCGGAGTTGTTGGAACAGGCACAGCCGGCTCCTTGGTGCGCAACTGCGCATTCCTCGGCTCGATTGAATCCCCCGCGGGCTACGGCAACGGCGGCATCATGTGCTGGGCAAAGGACAAGGCAAACGTAAGGCTTGAAAGCTGCTACGTGAACGCGGAGCTGAATATGAGCGATGCGGGCGACAACAACATAATTGCACGCAACGGCGCAACGGTAACAAACTGCTACTACGTTGACGCAAACGTGATGAAGGAGAACGCAGGGGCTACGCAGATAGACGAGGCTCTGATACAAACAGGCGAACTTTGCTATATGCTCAACTACCGTAAGAGCGATGAGGACGTAGTTTGGCATCAGAACGTTGACAACGACGGAGAGCCTGACCTCGCCCCGCTTCCATTCGGCAACAGCGGAACTGTTTACGCTGTGGGAACTCTCAACTGCGACGGAACTCTCGCAGGAGAGGGCGGTTTCTCGAACGATCCCAACGGCTCTGTAAAGACTCCCCACGACTTTGTTGACGGAATATGCTCTTTCTGCCACATACTTGACCAAAACTACATGACTCCTGTTGACGGCGTTTACGAAATCTCAACGCCGGAACAGCTCAACTGGTTCGCGCTCTACAACAACAGCGGCTACAACACGATTAACGGCAAACTTCTCGCCGACATCGACTTCACGAAATATTCCGCCGACAGCGTTATGATTGGCACGGACCAAGGTGACCGTTACGAGATGTTCTACGGCGGCACATTCGACGGACAGGGACACACCGTTACGGTAGCCTACAACCGCAACGACACATTGGGCGGCGCGGCTCTGTTTGGCATCTGCCGCAACGCCACCATCAAGAACCTCGTAACCGAGGGAACTGTAAGGGCAGGCTACATGATTGGCGGCATCCTTATCAAGAGCCAGGGCAATTCCGTGATAGAAAACTGCTACAGCTCTGCAACGCTCACAAGCTTCCGCGAGGGCGACGCCACAATCGGCGGTATTGCTGCGGCAGCCGAGAACCACGGAGTTTACAGAAACTGCGGCTTCACAGGAAGCATCATAGCTGAGGGCGGCACAGGCAATGGCGGTCTTATGGGCTATGCAAACGGCGGCGTTGAGGTTGTGTTCGAAAACTGCTATGTTGCGGGAACTTTCGCAACGGCAGGAAACAGCGCGATGATTTGCCGCAACAACCCCACAATGAAGAACTGCTACTACGTTGACAATGGTGTGCTCGACATTGACACACGCGCTACGGAAATAACAGAGGACGACCTTACAAGCGGCGCACTCTGCTTCATGCTCAACAACTACGAGAACGGCGGCAAGCCTTGGACACAGACCCTCGGCACAGACAATTGCCCGAAACCCGTAGCCGGCGGCGACGCTGTTTACGCTATCGGTTCTCTCGCTTGCGACGGAACGGCAGCCAGCACACTCACATACTCCAACACCGAGGGCGAGCTTACCCAGGCTGAACACGCTTACGGCGTTGACGGCGTTTGCGCAAACTGCGGCGGACGCAAAATCTCAACTCCTGCACAGCTTCTCGCTCTTTCCGAAGACATTGGCAGCGGCTTTGCAAACAGCAACATCAACGTTGTACTCGCAAACGACCTCGATATGTCTGAAATCACAGAGTACAGGGGCATCGGAACAGAGGCGTTCCCCTTCACCGGCAAGTTCGACGGACAGGGACACGTTATCAGCAACCTCGTTATCAACGCTCCCGATGAGAGCTACCAGGGTCTCTTCGGCGTTATCAACAACGGAGCTGAAATCAGAAACGTAACCGTTGACTCCACCTGCTCAATCAGCGCCAATTCCTACGCAGCCGGCATAGCAGCCTGCTCAAACGGCACGGGCATCGTCATAATCGAGAACTGCGGCAATGAGGCAGATGTTACCGTTACAGGCAAGGGCGTCAACGCAGCAGGTATTCTCGGCGTGAACATGGGCAACACTGTTATCGTGAGAATTACCAACTGCTACAACACAGGCGACATCACCGGCAAGAAAGAGAACGCCGGAATATGCGCATGGCTCGGTTCGGCTGCCGAAGTGAACAACTGCTACAGCACAGGAACCATTAAGGGTCTTGACGGCGCAAAGACTTTTGCACGCTTCGCCACAGCTCCCACCTACAGCAGGTGCTACGAGACATTCGGCGAGCAGGTAACAAAAGTTACCGACGAGGAAGTTGCAAACGGCAAGCTCTGCTGGCTGCTCAACAACGAGGTTAGCGGCGGCGAGAATTTCTTCCAGACGCTCGGCACAGACACCCACCCGGTTCTGTTCACCACCCACCAGAAGGTGTTCGAGGTTAACGGAAGCTTCACCAACGACGTTGTAGGTATCAAGGACGCTACAGCAAAACCCGCAAAGGGCGCGGAGCGCATCTACTCCGTTGACGGTATGCGCCTCCAGAACTTGCAGAAGGGCATCAACATCATCCGCAAGGCTGACGGCACAACACAGAAGGTGTTCGTGAAATAACGCTCTCATACAATAAATTTCATCAGAAGCCGCACCGTGCACAAGCCGGTGCGGCTTTTTTATTGATGCGCCGCACACCGCACAAATACACAGCAGCCAATCATTCAATAATTTGCATACGCCCAAATTGCGCCTGTTTTGCAACGTTGCGGCAATGGGTTGCGTTGCGGTTCACGTGGTGTTGTACAAGGCGTGTGCAATGCACTGCACAAACACATAAACAACAAATTGTAAGGAAATTGCACCGCTTGTAGGGGCGTATTGCATACGCCCGAATTGCGCCGCTTTGCAATGTCGTGGCGGCGCTTTGTGATGCGCTTCATGCGGTGGCGTACAGGGCGTATGCAATACGCCCCTACAAATGGCGCAATTCATCAATTCCGAAAACTACATTTGATGTAGGAAAAACTACATAGGACGTAGGAAAAATTATATCAGACATAATTCAAACTACATCAGACCCTTTTTTTGCCACTTGCAACACTCTGAAAAACATATCGTTACCACAAAATTCGTTTTCAAGGATATTATTTTGAAACTCAACACTTTACGCAATTTTGACGGTATTTGCAATTTCGCAATGAATTTTGCTGCGAAGCAATGCGGCAAACAGGGTGTCTGTTGGCGGTGTATTGACATTTATCACACCATGACACGCCTGTGGAAACGCAAAACAAATCTTTTTTGTTTCCTTATCCCAAACATAGATAGTAACTTTGCATTAAATATTACAACAAGAAAAAATCATAAGGCATGAAGAGATTTTTCACCGCAATAATGCTCTGCTTGGGCATGACCGCCGCAGGGGCGCAGACAGACTACGACCCTGTGGCAGACCCTGCCGCCGTAGTTACGTCGGGCAATATGCGCTTCACCGTGCTCACGCCGCAGATGATACGCATACAATACAGTTCGCAAAAGAAGTTTGAGGACCGCGCAACGTTCGGCATCGTAAACAGGAAGCTGCCAGTGCCGGCGTTCACCACAAAAACGGAGAATGGCTACCTTTACATCACCACCGAAGCCCTCACGCTGAGATACAAGGTGGGCAGCGTGCCATATCCCTCGTTCAAGAACACCACCAACCTGTGCATAAACTTCGACCTTAACGGACAAAACGTGCTTTGGTATCCCGGAAAGGACGACGCGCTTAACCTCAAAGGCACTACACGCACCCTCGACAACTGCATAGGCGACTCCAAGCGCGAGGAACTCGAGAACGGACTTGTTTCACGCGCCGGCTGGGCTGTGATTGACGAATCGCCCGCCACCAAACGCGGCGACGGAAGCACTTCGTTCGCCTTCGACCAAGAGGTGAACGGCATTCCTTGGGTGGCAAGCCCGGTTGACCCCAAGGCATACGACTGGTATTTCTTGGGCTACGGACACGACTACAAAAAGGCCATAAGCGACTATGTTAAGGTGGGCGGGAAAATCCCCCTGCCGCCATACTACATTCTCGGCTACTGGTACAGCAAATACCAAAAATACTCCCAGCAGGACTTCATCAACCTCGTGAGGGAAATAGAGGGGAACAACATACCCATTGACGTGATGATTTTCGACATGGACTGGCACCTTGACGGCTGGACGGGATGGACGTGGAACAAGGACCTAATTCCCGACCCCGTAGGTCTCATAAAGTATATGCACAACCACAACCTGAAAGTTTCGCTGAACCTCCACCCCGCCGACGGCATAGGCTCATACGAAGACCACTTCGGCGAAATGTGCCAGGACCTCGGCATGGACGCTTCCACAACCAAAAGCATTCCTTGGGCGTTGGAGGACTCCTCATTCTACAAGTCGTTCTTCAAGCGCATAATGCGCGAGCGCGAAAGACAGGGCGTTGACTTTTGGTGGCTTGACTGGCAGCAGACCCTCACAAAGCAGCTCGGGCAGGGGCAGCTAAGCAACACTTTCTGGATTAACCACGTTTATTACACCGATATGCAGAAAAACCGCCCGGGAATACGCCCTGTGATTTTCCACCGCTGGGGCGGACTCGGCAGCCACCGCTACCCCATCGGCTTCTCGGGAGACACCCACTCCACTTTCGGAACTCTCGGCTTCGAACCCTATTTCACCGCCACCGCCTCCAACGTGGCTTTCGCCTACTGGGGACACGACCTCGGCGGACACCAATATAATATAAAGGACAACAACAATCCCGAACTCTACCTGCGCTGGATGCAATACGGCGTGTTCTCGCCGCTTTTCCGCACCCATGCCTCGAACCACTCGGAACTTGAACGCCGCATCTGGAAATACGACAACTTCCCCCTGCTGCTCGAAACCGTAAACCTGCGCTACGCCATGATGCCCTACATATACACCGCCGCACGCGAGGCATACGACACCGGCATTTCGATATGCCGCCCGCTCTACTACGACTTCCCGGAAGAAAACAACGCATACCGATATGAGGACGAGTATATGTTCGGCAACGACATCCTTGTAGCACCTGTCGTTACCGCTGCCGGCGAGGACGGAATGGCAAGGCGCAAGGTGTGGCTGCCCCAAGGGCAATGGTTCGACGTATGCCGCAACCGCATTGTGGAGGGCGGCACAGAATTTACGGGAAGCTACACGCAGCCCGAAATCCCCTACTTTCTGAAAGCCGGCTCCATACTCGTGAACAACGTGCATTTGAGCAACCTCAAGAAAAACGCCGACACTTTGGTCGTGAACGTGGTGCCGGGCGGAAACGGACAGTTCAAACTCTACGAGGATGAGGGCGACACCGAAGCATATAAGGACGGCGTTTTCGCCACAACCACCTTTGCGCAAACCAGAACGCCCGGCGTAATCACCGTAAGCATAAACCCGCGTGAGGGGTCCTATCCCGGAATGCCCGAAGCCAGAACCTACAAGATAAAGGTGCTTGCCGAGGAAAAACCGCAGGAAGTGCTGCTTGGCGAAACCCCGCTCGCCGATGACGAATGGGCGTATGACGAAACGGCAAAGATTGTTACCGTAACAACAGGCAAGGTTTCGTGCGCGGCGCAATGCACCGTAACAATCAAACGCAACGCCACCGCCATAAACACCGTAAGCACGGCGGCTATAACAATGAAATACGACGCCGCATCGTCAAACATAAGCGTGGACTTGGGGCAGACGCGCAAAAACGCACGCCTCAGCGTGGTTGACATGAGCGGCGCAGAGGTGGCTTCGGCAAAAGTGGCGGACTCGAAAAGCATTTCGCTAAACCTTGGCAGCCTCATGCACAACGCATACCTGTGCCGCGTGAACGCCGACGGCAACATTACGGCAATGAAAATCCTAAAATAACAGACGATGAAAGCAATGACATTCAAACTATATATAGCTGCGGGCGCAATGATGCTCGCCCTTTCGGCAAACGCGCAAAGCGAACTTTGGATAACAGGCAGCGCAGTGCCGGGAGGCGTTCAGAAACTCGAAAAACGGCAGGACAACACTTTCAAGTTCGCCGGCTCGCTAAACCGTGGCATCCTAAAAGTCATAACAACCGAGAAAATCGGGAAATCAACCAAATACCTCTCCCCGCGCCTTGAGGACGCATATATCGTGAACAACGGCGAGGGATATACAACCACTTCCGACTCCACGCGGCGCGGTTGGGTTGTGCCTTTTCAGGAGGACTTTTTCCGCTTCACCATAGACCCGTCCAACAACACGCTCACTGGCGAACTTTTCGTGCCTTGGAAGGAGATGTTCATCGCCGGAGGGGCTGTGGAATGCGGTTGGAACTCGTTCCAGATGCTCGAAATGACACAGGACGAGAACGATCCGTGCGTCTGGACTTGGACCGGAGAACTCAAAAACCGCACCGAAAACGAAGAGCCCAAGCGTTTCAAACTTCTGGGACAGGACAACTGGGACCCCAAAAGCCTCCATCCTTACGTGCAGGACGAAAGTGCGTTGAAGTCAACGCAACTGAAAACCGGCGGAGCTGACAACAAATGGTCAATTGAGGACGACGGCATCTACCGCATCACGGTAAACGTGTTCCGCGAGACTTTCAAGGCAGAATACCTCGGCAACAACTCCCGCCCCTCCGTAACCAATGTGGAAAGCGCGGCGACAGACGGCATAAGCATTGCCACAGACGGCAGAAGCCTCCGTGCCAAAAGCGGAGAAAGAATGAAAGTGGAGATATTCTCCCCCGACGGCGCAGTTATAGCAAAGGCAAGCGGCAAAACCGTTAGCCACGATTTCACCACCCCGGGCGTTTACATCGCGAAAGCCTCCACAAAACACAAGACCGTATCGCGTAAAGTCGTGATAAAATAGACATTCCCATATTATGCGGCAGGAACATTATGTTTGCGCCGCATAATCATTTCCACGTCCGCAAAGACACGCCGTTTTTAATACGTGTGTTTTTGCGGACAATGCGTTTATGGCGAAAGCATACGCCGCACAAACACATAAACAACAAATTGTAAGGAAATTGCACCGCTTGTAGGGGCGTAT
>CAVCON010000100.1:0-8831 GCA_963603805.1 Oscillospiraceae bacterium | reverse complement strand
AAACACCCCGAAAACTACATCGGATGTAGAAAAAACTATGTCCTATGTAGAAAAAATTATGTCTGATATAATTTAAACTACATCAGACCTTTTTTTCGCCGTTGCAAACGTCTGAAAAACAAGTCGTTATATCGGGTATTCCTTTTGTGGCTATTTCCCTGGAAACCAATGTTTTACGCAGTTTTATGGTTTTGCGGGACTTTGCGGAAAGAATAAAAGCCCGCGCCCTTCGCATGAAAGGCACAGGCTTTCGTTTTGGAATTATTTTTGAAAAGCTAAAGAACCGACTTTATGCGCTGCATGGCCTCTTTCGCGTCGTCGTGGCTTCCGAAAGCCGTGAGGCGTATGAAGCCCTCGCCACTTGGACCGAACCCCACGCCGGGGGTTGTTACCAACGCCGCGCTGTTGAGCAGTTTGTCGAAGAACGACCACGAAGTCTCCCCTTGCGGGATTTTCACCCACAGGTATGGCGAGCAAACGCCGCCGTAAACGGTGAATCCCAAGGCTTCGAGCGACTGTTTCATAAGCGAGGCGTTTTTGTGGTAGTAGCTTATGTTCGCCTCAATCTCCGCCCTGCCCTGCGGCGTGTAGATTGCCTCCGCACCGCGCTGCGATACGTATGACGCACCGTTGAATTTCGTTGTCTGCCTGCGCCGCCACATCTGGTTCAGCACGAGTTCCTCTGCGCCGTCGCCCTTTACCGTTATCCCCTTTGGCACTACAGTATATCCGAGGCGCACACCTGTGAAACCCGCTGTCTTGGAATAGCTGCGGAACTCTATGGCGCATTTTTCCGCGCCCTCAATCTCGTATATGGAATGCGGCGTACCGTCGGTGATGAATGCCTCGTATGCCGCGTCGAAAAGTATGAGCGAGCCGTTTGCAAGGGCATAGTTCACCCATGCCGTGAGCTGCATTTTCGTTAAAGTAGTACCTGTGGGGTTGTTGGGGTAGCAAAGATAAATCAAGTCAAGCGTGCGGTCGGGTATCTCGGGCGAAAATCCGTTCGCCTCAGTGCAAGGAAGTGTTACAATATTCTCGTGCGAGCCGCCGAAAAGTCCCCCCGCGTGTCCGCTCATTACGTTGCTGTCCATATACACGGGATAAACCGGGTCGGTAAGTCCTATCACGTTATCATCGCCGAAAAGGTCAACGATGTTCCCTGTGTCGCTTTTTGCGCCGTCGCTCACGAAAATCTCGTCAGGCTCGATGTTGATGCCGTGCCGCTTGTAGTCGAATTCTGAAATCTTGTTGCGCAGGAAGTCATACCCCTGCTCCAGACCGTAGCCGTGGAATGTGGCGGCATCCGCCTCGTCGTCCACCGCCTTGTGCATGGCCTTCACCACCTCTGGCACAAGCGGGCGCGTAACGTCGCCTATGCCGAGGCTTATCACGCGCTTTTCGGGATTGCCGGCTTTGTATTGCGCCACTCTGCGGGATATTTCCGCGAATAGATAGTTTTGCGAAAGTTGTTTGAAATTATGGTTTGCCTTTATCATTTCTGTGTCGTTTTTTGTTTCATATTTCTATCCGCCCCTCATACACCGTTTCGGCAGGGCCTGTCATAATTATGTTTCCGCTTGCAGGCGAATTTTCTATTTCCAGTTCGCCGCCGTCGAGAACCAGCGTGGCCTTTCCGTCAACAAACCCGCACTCTTTTGCAGCGGCGAACGTGGCGCACGCTCCAGTTCCGCACGCCATTGTAATGCCGGAACCGCGCTCCCAAACGCGCATCCTTATTTTTGACGGCGACAGCACTTGCGCGAACTCCACGTTTGTGCGGTTTTCAAACCAAGAGTGCCGCTCGAACAGCGGTCCTGTTGCGGCTACGTCAAACTCCACGGCGTTTTCCACAAAGAACACGAGGTGAGGGTTGCCCATCGACACCGCCGTGCCGTTCATCGTTATGCCGCCGGCTGTTATGGGACGGTTCACAAAAGGCGCGGGGTCGCCGCCGAGCGCGAGGATTTCCGATTTTCCCATATCCACGCTCACGCTTTCCACCTTGCCGCCTTTCACGTGCAGGTTGAGCGTTTTTATTCCCGAAAGGGTTTCGAGCGTAACAACGGTCTTGTCGGTAAGACCTTTGTCGTAAACATATTTCCCTACACACCGGCTTCCGTTGCCGCACATCATCGCCTCGCTTCCGTCGGAGTTGAAAATTCGCATACGGAAATCCGCCTTTTTGGAACGGCTTATCAGAATAAGTCCGTCGCTGCCTATGCCGGTGTGAAAGCGGCTCCATTTCACGGCAAGCGTCTCCGGATTTTCTATTGGGAACCTGTCGGCATCCACATATATGTAGTCGTTGCCGGCACCGTGCATTTTTGTAAATCCAATCAATCTTCCCATATTTTGTTCAGGCATCTATGTGTACGTCTTTCACGGCGCGTCCCGAAGGCTCGTTCTGGTTTTTGAACGAAGCGTCCCACGCCAAAGCCTCCGCCGTTGAGCACGCCACACTCGGCACACTCGGCACGCTCTTGGCGGCACTCTCGCTCGGGAAGTGGCTCTCGAATATTGTGCGGTAGTAATATTCCTCCTTGTTGCGCGGCGGGTTTATGGGGAAACGCTCTGCGGCGTGCGCCATCTCCTCGTCAGACACCGCCTTTGAGGTAATGTCCCTAAGGGTGTCTATCCAGTTATAGCCCACTCCGTCGCTGAACTGCTCCTTCTGCCTCCACGCCACCTGTTCGGGCAGCATATCCGAAAACGCCTCGCGCACAATTTTCTTCTCTATGGTGTTTCCGGGGCACATTTTGGCTTCGGGGTTAATGCGCATGGCCACGTCAAGAAAATCCTTGTCGAGGAACGGCACACGTCCCTCCACGCCCCACGCCGAAAGGCTCTTGTTCGCGCGGAGGCAGTCGTAGAGATGCAGCTTTCCGAGCTTGCGCACGGTTTCCTCGTGAAAGGCCCTTGCATCGGGGGCTTTGTGGAAATACAGATAGCCTCCGAATACCTCGTCCGCACCCTCGCCGCTCAGCACCATTTTAATGCCCATGCTCTTTATGACCCTCGCGAGAAGATACATGGGGGTTGAGGCGCGGACTGTGGTAACATCGTAGGTCTCTATGTGGTAAATCACGTCGGAAACCGCATCAAGCCCCTCCTGTATGGTGTAGTTTATCTCATGATGCACAGTGCCGATATAGTCCGCCACCAATTTTGCCTTGGCAAGGTCGGGCGCGCCCTTCAGCCCTATTGCAAACGAATGGAGCTGCGGCCACCATGCTTCGGTCTTCCCGCTTGCCTCCACGCGCTTCGAAGCGTATTTCTTCGCCACCGCCGAAATAACTGAACTGTCAAGACCTCCGCTAAGCAGCACGCCATACGGCACATCGCTCATCAGTTGCCGCTTCACCGCCGCTTCGAGCGAGTTGCGCAGTTCCAGCACCGACGCGCCGTTGTCCTTCACATTTTCATATTCTGTCCAGTCCCTGTTGTACCATTTGTGGAACTCTCCGTCGCGGCTGTCGTAATAATGCCCCGGCGGAAAGGTCTTATATTCGTCGCAAAAGCCTTCAAGGGCTTTCAGTTCCGAGCCGAAATAAACGCGCCCCTGTTTGTCGCCGCCTATATATAGTGGTATAATTCCTATGTGGTCGCGCCCAATCATGAAGCAGTCCTTCTCCTCGTCATACAGCACAAAGGCGAAAATTCCGTTTATGTCCTCAAGAAAATTCATGCCCTTGTCGCGGTAGAGCGGCAGTATGACCTCGCAGTCAGAACCTGTCTGGAAATCGTACTTTCCCTTGTATTTCTCGCGGATTTCCTGATGGTTGTATATTTCGCCGTTCACCGCCAGAACCTGCTTGCCGTCGGGGGCGAACAGCGGCTGCTTGCCCGACTGCGGGTCAACTATCGACAATCGTTCATGGGCAAGTATGGCTGTCTTTCCGCAATATATGCCCGACCAATCGGGCCCGCGATGACGCAGGCGCGATGACATTTTCAAAACTTTTGAGCGAAGCGACTTGTCATGCCCCTCGCAATTCAGAATACCCGAAATTCCACACATAGTGCATTGTTTTTTGCTCACGCCGCCCACTGTTGCATCTGGGCGGTTTGTAACTTTATGACGCAAAAATACAAATAAACAATACAACTTTCCATGTTTTTGCCCGAAAAATATGATTTTTTCTTTGAAAACCCTTGTTTTGCTGCTTAAAGATGCGTTTTGAGAACATAAGCAAGCCATTTTGGCATATTCACCGCCGTTATCCAAGAAACGGCTTGCGGTGCGGCTCATGCGGTGGTGTACAAGGCGTATTGCATACGCCGTACAAATACGCACCAATCAATCATTCAAAAACTTGCACCGCCGTAGGGGTGTATGGCATACGCCCTGAATTTCGCCGACTTGTAATATCGTGGCGGTAGTTTGCGATGCGGATTAAGCGGTTGTGTACAGGGCGTATGCAATACGCCCCTACAAATGGCGCAAAACCAATACCGCGAAAACTACATTTGATGTAGGAAAAACTATGTCCTATGTAGAAAAAATTATGTCTGATATAATTCAAATTACATCAGACCTTTTTTCGGCAGTTGCAAACATTTGAAAAACAAACCGTTATATATTTATCACAAGAACAGGGGTAATTATTTGTGTTTCAAGCCGTTTGCCCAAGATTGCCGTTTGGTGGTTTTACAGTGTTTGCCGAGGACTGCAACAGTGCGGTTTCAGGGCGGCGGATTATGGGGCTTACCCACAGAATTGGATAAAATTCACTATCTTTGCCCTCAAAACATTTTTATATGAGAAAGTTATACCTTGTTTTAATCCTTGCCCTTATAAGCGCGACAGCATGGGCTTCTCCCGCCCTGCGTCTGCGCACAGCGGTTGTGCAGCCCGACGGAACCAAACTCACCATAATAAAATGCGGAGACGAACATCTGTCGTTCCTCTCCACAACCGACGGTTATATTGTGGCGAAAGGCGAAAACGGTTATTGCTATGTGTCCAGGCTCGGCGGCGACATATCGAAAGCATCGGGGATGTGCGCCCACAACGAGGGCGAGCGCGGCGTTGCCGAACAGCTTTGGCTCAACGCAAACGGCATGACACCCGAAGCGGCTATGGCGCAGCCGGCAGGAAGCAGGGCACGGATTTCCACCCTCTCGATTGGCAAAAGCGAGAACCCCAAGGGCGAGCACACCTATCCTGTTGTGCTGGTGAACTTCAGCGATGTGGCTTTCTCGATAACAAACCCCGTTGACACATTCAAAAGACATTTCAACGAAAAAGGATATTCCGGCGGCGGCGCGGCAGGAAGCGTTAGCGACTACTTCAAGGCGCAGAGCAACGGCATATACTCCCCTGCGTTCGACGTAGCGTGCGTGGTTACGCTCTCCAAGCCCCGCGCATACTATGGCGCACGCGTTGGCAGTTCAAACGACTCCCATGTGAGCGAGATGGTGAAGGAGGCGGTATCGCTCGCCGAGGCGCAGGGCGTGAACTTCACGAAATACAAAAACTCAACGGGCAACGTGCCATTGGTCGGGGTGGTGTTCGCCGGGGTTGGCGAAAACTCCTCGTGGGAAGACGATGCCGTGTGGTCGAGCTTCTACACCACGCCGACAACTTTCACAGACGGACGCATAAGTTCGTTCCTCGTGGTGAACGAGCTTATCCCGAGCATACGGCGAAACGGCACGCAAAACGACACAATATATAATATAGAGGGAATAGGAACTTTCTGCCACGAGTTCTCGCATTTCCTCGGGCTTCCTGACTTTTACAACACCTACGATTCCTCAAGTCTCGTGGGAATGTCGTGGTGGTCGATTATGGACTACGGACAGTATTGGAAAAACGGGGCAGCCCCAATGGGCTATTCGGCATACGAAAAGAACTTCATGGGCTGGCTGAAAATTGACACCCTGAAAACCGAAAAGCAGATTGTGAGGCTAAACGCGCTCGGTTCGGGTAACGAGAACGCATATTATATATTGAATGACAACGACGCCTCGGGCAATGAATACTACATACTCGAAAACCGGCAGCCATCGGCATGGTATCCCGAAAGGCTCGGTTCGGGAATGTTTGTAACCCATGTGGACTACAGCGCAATCGCATGGTCAAGCAACACAGTGAACACTGTGAAAGACCACAGGCGGATGTCGTTTGTCCCAGCCGACAACAGCATAAAATCCGAGAACCAGTCAACGCCGGCAGACTATCAGGGCGACCTTTTCCCCGGACTTACGGAAAACCGCGAACTGAGGGATAACGCCACACCAGGCTTCCAGCAATACAAGGGCGACAGCATGGGCAAATACCTCACCTGCATTTCCGACACCAATGGGACGGTTTCGTTTGTATATATGGCAGAGGGCATTCTTGATGCGCCGCAAAACATAAGCGTAACGCCAAACGAAACCGTAACTTCGCTAAAGGCGGGATGGGATGCCGTTGAAAACGCCACGGCATACAACGTTGAGGTGCTGGACGGCGACAAGGTGATTTTCTCGCAGCAGGCAGACAAAAACGAACTTGAAATAGGCGGATTTGAAAGTGTGAAGAACCTCACGATGGCAGTTTCGGCAACGGCGGACAACTATATGGACTCGGGCGTGTCGAGCCTCGCCTTCGCCAACCCCGTTGGCGTGGAAAGCATAAATGGCGGAAATGCGGCGGAATCGTACAGCGTGTTCACCACATCGGGAGTGAAGGTGGCTGAAAACGCCACCATGAAAGAAATAAACGGCATACTGCCAAAAGGGGTGTATATCCTGAAAGGCAGGGACGGAGCGAGGAAATTTTTCATAAGATAAGTTTTGTTTGTACATCTGGAGTCCGCCAATGCGGCTGCGGCAGATGCAAACCTGCGTGGCACATTGGCGGACTTTTTTTCATGACACAACAATTTGCGTGTCCCTAAAAACTGTGAAACTGACGCGGAATTTATGCCATAGTCTGTTAAGCCGCACGCGCATACGGTTAAAAGTTAGTAATGAAACGTCTTTTTTTCCGCATTTTCGGTTTCCGCTGTCGCTTTCGGCATTACATTTGCCATAGATAAGACATCGAACATAACAACAAAAATATAGGTGATATGAAAGCAACCAGATTACTAAGCTATTCGCTCGTGTTTTCGGCAGCACTTGCCGCAACGGCTGTGTTTGCCGCAAGCAACAAGGGATGCTCAAACACAGAAACAACCGTAAACGGAGTAACGCCCGACCTTACCGTAGCCGCAGAAAAAGCTGTGAACTCCGTAGTTTACATCAAGGTTACGCAAAACCCCAAAACCCAGACATACGACTACTACGACCCGTTCGAGGATTTCTTCGGCGACATATTCGGACGCGGCAACGGAGGCGGAATGCAGAAACGGCAGTACCAGACCCCGCAGCGCAAAGCTTCGGGCTCCGGCGTGATAATCTCGGAAGATGGATACATAGTTACGAACAACCACGTGGTTGACGGGGCGGACGAGATAAACGTGAAACTCAACGACAACCGCGAGTTCAAGGCCCGCATAATAGGCACAGACAAAACCACCGACCTTGCGCTCGTGAAGATAGAGGGCAGCAATTTCCCGGCAATAACCATCGGCTCGAGCGAGAGCCTAAAACTCGGCGAATGGGTGCTTGCCGTGGGAAATCCGTTCAACCTTACGTCAACGGTTACAGCAGGAATCGTGAGCGCGAAAGCACGCACCGTGGGAGCTAACGGCATCGAGTCGTTCATCCAGACAGATGCGGCAATCAACCCGGGAAACTCCGGCGGCGCACTCGTAAACACGAAAGGCGAGCTTGTGGGAATAAACGACATGATTATCTCGCAGACTGGCTCGTATGCTGGCTACGGTTTCGCCATCCCCACGTCGATAATGAACAAGGTTGTTGACGACATAAAGAAATTCGGCACTGTGCAGCGCGCAATCATCGGCATTCGCGGCACTGACGTTTCAAACTACATAGACAGCGAGAAGGACAAGGGCAACTCCCCCGACCTCGGCACAGTGAACGGCGTGTATGTTGACGAAGTTGAGGATGGAAGCGCGGCTTCTGCTGCCGGTTTGCAGAAAGGCGACGTGATAACTGCCATAAACGGCAAAAAAGTGCAGAAAATGGCAGAACTGCAAGAAAACATCTCGCTCCACAAGCCGGGCGACAAGGTTCAGCTGACGTATCTGCGCGACAAGAAGAGCTACACCAAGACCGTAACCCTGAAGAACGCGCAAGGCACGACTTCAGTGGTGAAAGAGATTGACATCGACGAGATGGGAGTGAGCCTCACGCCGCTTTCGGACGAATTGAAGCAGCAATTGGATTTGGGCTACGGACTCGAAGTTACCGCAATACGCAGCGGCGCGATGCAGAAAGCCGGCGTAACGAAAGGCCTTATAATATTGCAGGTAAACGACAAGCAGATGCGTGCCCGCTCCGACTTTGACGAGGCAATGAAAGAGGCGAATATGTCGAGCGACCGCACATTGTGGATTCGCGCCATGACAAAGAGCGGCATAAAGAAGAGCTTCACCGTTGACCTCGGCAGCAAGGACGAGAAAAACAAGGACAACAGGAAATAATAAAAGGTTTTCATGGCAAGGCCGTGGCTTGCGGACACACCGTCTGCTGCCACGGTCTTTTTTGTTTACGTTTGGCACTGCCGCAAAAGGTTTCACGAAACCACAAACGCCGCCAAAATTGCGTAACATATTGAGTTTCAACAAAATGCTCTTTCAAGAAACATCCAATATAACGAGCTGTTTTTCAGATGTTTGCAATGGTGAAAATTATGTCCGATGTAGTTTGAATTATATCTGATATAATTTTTTCTACATAGGACATAGTTTTTTCTATGTCCTATGTAGTTT
>CAVCON010000099.1:0-8832 GCA_963603805.1 Oscillospiraceae bacterium | reverse complement strand
GGTTCATGCGGCAGCGTACAGGGCGTATGCAATACGCCGCACAAACGCGCAACATCCAATCACCCAAAGAATTGCGCCTCCGTAGGGGCGTATGGCATACGCCCTGAATTGCGACAATTTACGATGTAGCGGCGGCGGTTTGCGGTGCGGTTTTGGCAGTGGCGTACAGGGCGTATGCCATACGCGCTTTGAATATATAAATAACGATTAATTAATGATTTGCACCGCTTGTAGGGGCGTATTGCATACGCCCGGATTGCGCCGATTTGCAATGTTGCGGCGACGGTTTGCGGTGCGGTTCATGCGGTGGCACACAGGGCGTATGCAATACGCCCCTACATATATACCGTTGCAATCAATAAACAACGTACATCGTTCATATAATTTCCGCAAAATCATAATCGCTTGTCATTTTCAATACACGCAGAAAATTATATTTGATGTAGGAAAAACTATGTCCTATGTAGAAAAAATTATGTCTGATGTAATTCAAACTACATCAGACCTTTTTTCGCCACTTTCAAACCACTGAAAAACAGCAACTTGCAGCCGCAATTTATCAAGCATTCCTTTCTCTGACAATCAGCGCGTTATGTAATTTCGCGGCATTTGCCGTTTCGTGGAGAACCGCCTGTGACGCGATATGCCCTTTCAGCCAAAAATGAAATTCAGCACAAAGAGCAGCGACAGCACCAACAGCGTGGGCGTTACCTGTTTGTATTTTCCTGTACACAGTTTTACGAGTACGTAACTAAGTATGCCGAGGCAAATGCCGTCGGAAATACTGTAACAAAGCACCATCGTTATCATCGTGATGAAAGCCGGGAACGCCTCGGATATGTCGTTAAGCTCAATGTTTTTCACCGAGCCAATCATAAGCACACCCACCATGACGAGCGCGCCGCTTGTTGCCGCGCCGGGAATAAGGAGGAACAGCGGCGAAAGAAACAGGGAGACAAGAAACAGCACCCCCACCACAAAGGCGGTAAGCCCGCTCCTGCCGCCCTCTGCCATTCCCGATGCGCTCTCCACGTATGTAGTGATTGTGGAGCTGCCGAGACACGCACCGCACGTTGTGCCGATGGCGTCGCTCATCATCGCCTCCTTCACTCGCGGAATTGTGCCGTCGGGGCGGGTTATCCCCGATTTGTCGGCAAGTCCCACAAGCGTGCCGACTGTATCGAATATGTTCACGAGCAGCAGCGAGAATATCACGACAAACATCCTGAAATTAAAAAGTCCCGAAAAATCAAACTTGCAGAATACCGGGGCAAGCGAGTTGGGCGCGCTCACAGGCAGCCAGCCTTCGGAAATCTGCGTAACGCCAAGCGGAATGCCGACCACCGTGGCAATGACTATGCCGATGAACAGCGAACCCTTGACTTTTCGCGCCATAAGCACGCCGCTCAACACAATGGCAATGATGCCGAGAACCGAAGTGGGCGTGAACTTGCCCAGCCCAACATACGTGGCTGGATTGGCGACAATTATGCCGGCGTTCTTCAACCCTATAAAGGCTATGAACATTCCTATCCCGACCGAAATGGCGTAGCGCAGGTTTGTGGGGATGCTCTTCAAAATCAGTTCGCGCACATTGAAGAACGTGATGAGAAGAAACAGCAAGCCCTCGATGAGCAACGCCGCCAGCGACTGCTGCCACGTGAAGCCCATGCCCTGGCACAGCGTGAACGCGAAAAAGGCGTTAAGCCCCATGCTCGGAGCTTGCGCAAAAGGCAGCTTTGCCATAAACGCGAGCAACAGGGTGGCTATTGCCGAAGCCACTGCGGTTGCCGTGAACACCGCCGCCTTGTCCATCCCTGTTGAACTCAATATCATCGGATTTACGGCAAGTATATAGCTCATGGTGAAAAACGTGGTCGCACCCGCCACTATTTCCGTCCTCACCTTCATTGTTTCGGGATTAAATCCCAACAGTCTGTTCAGTATCATTTGCTTTTCAGGTTATTTTTAGCGAGCAAAAGCCGCTTTGCCCACGCGAAATTACACAAAATCATTGTATTCGCCCAACGCCACCCCGCCCGAAAAACCCGGCACACGTGCTTTTTGAACAGAAATCGTTATTTTTGTAACTGCAAAACCATACCCGGATGAAAATAATTGTAGCAGAACCAATAGCGGGTTGCAATAATGCAACATCCCATACGTTAGATATTATAGGCAGAAGCGGGCGCATAAAAACGCTTGCCGACACCGCGCTCCTCACGCACGGCAAACCCGTGTTCGTACCCGACTGGGGCGGGGAATGCACAGCCACGGCGTGCGTTGCGCTAAGGATAAGCCGCCTTGGCAAAAGCATCCCGCAGCGTTTTGCACAAAGATACTACGATGCGCTCAGCATTGCCGTGAAGTTTGAAATGAGCGGCATGAAAGCCGAACTTAAAAAGGCGGGCAGAGCGTGGGATATGGCGGAAAACTTTGACGGGGCGGTTTCGTGCGGTGAGTTTGAGGAAACTTCTGGCGAAAGACCCGCGAGCATGGACATTCTGCTGGAATGCGGCGAAAAGGAATACCGCGTCAAAATGGAGAATTTCGGCGATACCGCCGATGAAGCCATAGCCGCCGCAAGCGAGTTTCTCTCGATAAGGCAGGGCGACATAATGCTGCTTCCCCTATGCGATACAGTTTTCACCGCTGTGCCAAACACCCACATCACGGGATTTGCAAACGGCAGCAAGCTGCTTGAGTTCAACATAAAATAAAGTCTCCACCAAAAGGCGACATACGAAAAAGAGTCATATATGATCCGAAAATACGTCTATCTTCTGATAACAGCCCTCCTCGCGCTGCAAAGTCTGACGGCTTCCGTCCTGACAAACGGCGAGCCGGTGGCAACCGTGGGAGAAGGCAAATTCGTAACCATTCCTCACGAAAACATACCAAAGGAGGGCGAACTGCCGATATACACCACCCAGATAAACGTGGGCGCAAACTACGCCAACACCGCCTTTGAAGTAAGAATTGAATATCCCGAATACGAAAAGCTCAATGCGCAGGAGGCGGCTCTCGTGTCAGAAAGCAAAGTTGAAATAGGCGAGGAAGTGAAAGCCAACTGCATTGTGGCTGTACAGCGCAAGGAGGGCGTACTCGACATTTCGTTCCATCCCTACGTAAAGCGCAGCGGCGTTTTCTACAGGCTGAAAAGCTGCAAGGTGGCGATATACAGAAACACCGCCGCCAAGGCACGCACGACAAAAGTCCTCGCGGCAGAAAGCGGGCGGTATGCCCAACACTCTGTGCTTTCGAGTGGGAAATGGGTGAAAATACGCGTGAGCAAGGAAGGGGTTTACCAGCTCACAAAATCTTTCCTGGCTTCCGCCGGATTTTCCAACCCTGCCAACGTGAAACTTTACGGTTACGGCGGACTGGTGCAGGACTCCGTAATCAGTTACTCCGGCAGCAACAGAAACTTTGATGACCTTGAGGAAATTCCGCTATACCGCGACGGCTCGAAAATACTTTTCTACGCCAACGGCACGACAAAATGGACTTTTGTGCGCAACAAATGGCGGCATACGAACAATCCGTATTCTTCGTATTCATACTATTTCCTCACCGAGGGCGACAACCCCGCCACAATGCAAAACGCCGGGGCTGCAACCGCCACAAACGAGGCACGCACAACAATCCCCGCCCATTCACTGTATGAGGAGGATGCCTACAGCTGGTACGCCGGAGGGCAGCAGTTCTTTGACAGCTACGACTTTGCCAACGGAAATTCAAAATCCTACCAACTTGCCGCTCCCGAAATAGCAAGCGGGGGCGAGCAATACGTTACCATTTCGTTCTCTGCGTCCGATGCGTCTTCCGCCACCAACGTTACCAGCAGCCTTAACTCCGAAAGTCTTGGAAAAATGACCATTCCCCTGCTCAACAACACAAACATAGGAGAGCAGGGAAACAGGGCGAGACTGCTCGAAAAGACATACACAGCCACCACGCTCGGCACGTCAAACAGCGTACACTTCTCCACCACGGCAGGACACTCGGCAAGGCTTGACTACATACGGTTCAATTACCAAAGAAACCTCAACCTGTCCACGCCCTACTTCGAACTGTGCGACCCAGCCAACAGCGGAGCGGGAAACTACGTCATATCTTCTGCCGACAACAACACCAAAGTCTGGCGGCTTGGCGTTGCCGGACGCGCCCAACAGAACGTGGAAGGAACGCTGTCGGGCAGTACGCTCAACGTAACCCTCCCGGAGGCAAAAGACAGGTACATCGTGGTGAATACGGCGGAAACTTTTCCACTGCCGACCATTGACAAGAAAATAGAAAACCAAGACCTGCACGCCGACTCGGTGTGCGACATGATTATAATCGTGCCGGCAAGCGGCAAACTCATGAAACAGGCGGAACGTCTTGCAGCCGCTCACAAAGAACACGACAACCTTAGGGTGAGGATTGTTGCCGCCGACAAGATATACAACGAATTCTCTTCCGGCACGCCCGACGCAATGGCTTACCGCCGCTACGTGAAAATGCTCTACGACCGGGCTTCGTTCTCCGCCGATATGCCGCGCTACCTGCTGCTTTTCGGCGATGCCGCATGGGACAACCGAATGATTACAAAAGACTGGCAAAACAGCAGCCCCGACGATTTCCTGCTTTGCTACGAATCGTGGAACTCCACAAACGAGATAAACTGTTACGTAAGCGATGATTTCTTCACCTTTCTTGATGACGGGGAAGGCAGGAGCATGACTGCGGAAAAACCAGACATCGCCATAGGACGCTTCCCCGTACACCGCGAGGACGAAGCCAAGATTATGGTTGACAAGACCATTAATTATATGTACAACAACAGCGTCGGCTCATGGAAGAACCTTATCTGCGTAATGGGCGACGACGACAAGACAAACAACTCGCTCATGGAAGATGCCGAGACCATTGCCAGCCAAGTTGAGTCAAGCCACAGGGAATACAACGTGAGGAGAGTTTATTGGGACGCGTACACCGTGGTGAAGACATCCACAGGAAACTCCTATCCCGAAATTACAAAACAGCTCAAAAGCTACATGACCAACGGCGCATTGCTCATGAACTACACAGGACACGGCGCACCGGCTTCCATTTCCCACGAAAAAGTTCTTCTCCTGAACGATTTCAAGGAAAACAAAACCAGCAACCCATCCGTATGGATAACTTCCTCGTGCGAGATAGCACCGTTCGACTCCAACGAAGAAACAATCGGCGAATGCGCCGTGCTGAACGAAAAAGGCGGCTCCGTTGCCTTCATCGGGGCAACGCGCTCGGTTTTCTCACAAAGAAACCTCAACCTCAACACCCATTTGATGAAATACATCCTCACGGAGGAAAACGGCAAACTGATGACAATGGGCGAGGCTCTGATGAAAACAAAATGCGCCCTTGTGGCAACTTCGGGCGGAAGCACCGACTTAACCATTAACAAGATGAAGTACGTGCTTATGGGAGACCCTGCGCTGCGCCTTGCCGCCCCTGTGGGAAAAGTGGTAATCGACAGCATCAACGGCAAAAAGGCAACCGGGGCGAAAGTGAACCTTGCCGCAGGAAGCGTAGCGCGGATAAAGGGACACATAACCTCGCAAAACGGAGCAAGGATGCCCGACTTCAACGGCACAGTTACCGCCACGGTGTTCGACAAGCTCGAAACAATAACCTGCCACGACAACGCCGGCAACGGCAAAGACCCTTACGTGTTCAGCAACCGCACGCGCCGCCTTTTTGAAGGCACAGACTCCGTGCGCAACGGCGTGTTCGAGTTCGACTTCCCCGTTTCGGTTGACGCGAGCTATTCAGACGAGACCTGCCTTATGAACCTTTACGCCGTAAGCAACGACCGCACAGCCGAATGCCACGGAATGAACAGCAACTTCGCAATAAACTCCTCCGCCGAACTTAAAAACGATTCGACAGGTCCCGCCCTGTTCGTTTACCTAAACAATCCCGACTTCCGCAACGGCGACAAGACCAACACCACGCCCTATTTCGTGGCAATGCTCCGCGACAGCGACGGCATCAACGCCACAGGAAGCGGCGTGGGACACGACATTGAACTTATAATCGATGGCAACGCCGCCACGTCATACGTGCTGAACGATTATTTCAAAAACGATTTCGGCACATTCACAAGCGGCAGCGTGGGCTACTCCATTCCCGAACTGTCGCCCGGCAACCACCGCCTTGTTTTCCGTGCATGGGATATGCTTGGCAATTCATCCTCGGCCGCGCTCGACTTTGTTGCGGTGAGAAACCTCAAACCAAATGTTCTCGACGTTACCTGCAATCCCAACCCCGCCACCGAAACGGCTGTGTTCAACGTGTCATACGACCGCCCGCTCACCGACGTGAAGTTCACCATAAGGGTTTACGACTCATACGGGCAGCTCGTATGGCAGACCACAACTAACGGCGAAAGCGACTATGGGCATTACCCCATAACGTGGAACCTCACAAACTCCTCGGGAGCGAGAGTGGGCGGCGGCGTTTACCTCTACCGCGTGTCGGTGTCCGAGGGCAACGGGGCGGCAAGCAGCAAGACCAAGAAATTGATTATACTGAACAATAAATAAAGCCACACGCAGTTTTATATAATGTGCAATCCACATACAAGCAGACAATGAAATACAAGATAGCAATAATGCTGGTGTCGTTCATGGCGTTTGCCACGACAACCAAGGCCGACGGTGAAAAGGACAAATTCAACCCCGTCAGTACGGCGGTAAACTCCTTGAAGATAGGGGCGGACGCACGTGCGGGAGGCTTGGGCGACATTGGCGCGGCAACCGACCCCGATGTGAACTCACAGGCTTGGAACCCCGCCAAATATCCGTTCTGCATAAGCCGTGCGGGAATTGCCGTGAACTACACCCCATGGCTGCGCAAAATAGTCAACGACATCGACCTCGCATACGTGGCGGGCTATATGCGCCTCGGCGACTACACGGCCCTGTCCTCGTCGCTCCGCTATTTTTCGCTTGGCGAAGTTGACGCTGGCGACAACATGAGCATAAAGCCCTACGAAATGGCGTTCGACATAGGCGTGTCGCGAATGCTGAGCGACAACTTCTCGGCGGCAATAGCCCTGCGCTACCTCCGCTCCGACCTAAGCGGAAACTACTCAGACGACACAAAGCCCGGAAACGCATTTGCTGCCGACATCGCCATGTACTACAACAAATACGTGGTAATGGGAAGTCGCGAATGCCAGCTTGCCTTGGGCTTGAACATAAGCAACATCGGCAGCAAAATGAAATTCGGGGACGAAAACACATACTTCATCCCCACAAACCTGCGTTTTGGCGTGAACTACCTTGTGCCCATAAACGAATACAACAAGATAGCCTTCGGCGTTGACCTCAACAAGCTGCTCGTACCCACAATGCCGCGCCAAAAGGACGATGAGAGCAGCGAGGCATATCAGGAGCGTCTGCAAAAGGACTATTACGATATGTCGCCAATCACCGGCATATTCAAAAGCTTCGGCGACGCACCCGGCGGCTTCAGCGAGGAACTGAAAGAGATACAGTGGAGCTTCGGCGTGGAATACACCTACAACGACAAGTTCATTCTGCGTGCCGGCTACCACGACGAGGACAAGGACAAGGGCAACCGCAAACACTTCACCGTGGGCGCGGGTTTCCGCATGAACGTTTTCTCAATCGATGCCGGCTATGTGCTTTCCACGGCGGCAAGCAACCCGCTCGACCAGACTCTGAGAGTGTCCCTCGCATTTGACTTTGACGGAATAAAAGACCTTTTTTCAAGAAGAAGATAACACCGCCCCACCCTACACACGCACAAGCAGAAATGAAACCGCGCATCGGATTTGGATTTGATGTCCACCGCCTTGTGGAGAACCGCGAGCTATGGCTCGGGGGCATCAAAATCCCCCACTCTCTCGGTCTCCTCGGGCACAGCGATGCCGACGTGGCACTTCACGCGCTTATCGACGCACTTCTCGGAGCGGCTGCGCTGCGCGACATAGGCTACCACTTTCCCGACACAGACGAACGCTATCGTGGGGCCGACAGCAAGCTGCTGCTCAAAGCCACTGCCGACATTCTAAAAGAGCACAACTTCACAATAGGGAACGTTGACATCACGATATGCCTTGAACAGCCCAAACTGAAAAACTTCATCCCGCAAATGCAGGAGTGCATAGCCATGTGTCTGGAAATTCCGCAGAAAGACGTGTCGGTAAAAGCCACCACAACCGAACGCCTCGGCTTCACAGGGCGCGGAGAAGGTATAGCAGCATACGCCACTGCCATGATTTTCGGGGATTAACGGCAACCGACAGCCGCCGCTCCCCTTTCTCACAAAAGCACCGCAACACCGCCACGCGGCTTTGCATTTTTCCTCCGAAATTTCCAAAATGCCGAAAATTTCACTGCCAGAGCTTTTCTTTGGAACAACATTTTAACGGTTTTGCAAGTATCTGAAAACCAACGGAACTTAACACGGCGAAAATTATGTCCGATGTAGGAAAAACTACATCAGACCTTTTTTGAATTATGTCTGATATAATTCCGCCAAAATCCCATATAGTTTTTTGCGTCCCCGATACGCCAAAAACTTTTTGCTGCATTCCCATGCTTTCACCCCAATATTTTTCTCCGCAGACCGCCCCACAAACAATGCGGATGAAGTCGCAGCATTATGCCAAGCATCTTCACAAATTCCCAAAATCCCCAAAACATCCGCCGCTTACACTCAAACAGAGTGAAATGCAATTAACCAGAAAACCATTTTCATTATCGTTAGCCATTGTCAAGGATTTGTTTTATTTTTGTATGCAACAACAAAGCCGAAAGACATGGCAAAGAT
>CAVCON010000098.1:0-8930 GCA_963603805.1 Oscillospiraceae bacterium | reverse complement strand
GCTGGGTGCTGATAATCCTAAGAATACCCTACGTGAGGGAGGTGCGTTCTCACACACCCCACACCACAATCCCCCTTGGCATCATCATCAAGAAAGACGTGTGCGTAACCATCTGCAACTACGAAACCAACATGATGATCGACTTCATAGCCTACCAGCAGAAGCGCAACGTGGGTTTCACCGACAACATAGACCTCGTGTTCCGCCTGTTCCTGTCCTCGTCTGTCTGGTATCTGAAAAGGCTGAAGCAGATAAACACCCTCATTGAGGAGTCGAAGCTCAACCTCGACCGCAAGATTGACAACGAGGACCTTGTGGGACTTTCGCGTTTGCAGGACAGCCTGACATATTTCGCCACCTCGATACGTGGAAACGAAATGCTGCTTTCAAAGCTGAAGTTCAAGCTGCCCATTGACGAGCTCGACGCCGACCTCATTGAGGACGTGAACATCGAAATGAGCCAGGCAAGGGAAATGACCAACATATACACCAACATCCTCAACTCCACGATGGACACCTACGCCAGCATAATCAACAACAACATGAGCAGCGTGATGAAAAGCCTGACATCGGTGTCGATTATCCTGATGTTCCCCACACTCATCGCGAGCCTGTTCGGAATGAACCTCATCAACGGCATGGAACAGTTCAGCCTCGGCTTCCCGGTTGTGTTCGGAATTTCGGTGGTAATAACCATCGTTTTCGTGTGGTGGTTCAGGAAAAAAACGTGGATTTGAACCATACGGACGGCAAAAGTGCAAAAAAGCGGAAAAACATTAGGTGGTTAAAATAAAAATCACTTAATTTGTACGTTATAACCCATAATGTCAGAAAACAAATGACACCGAACGAAATGACACCCTCTCAGGAAGAGCTCAATATAAACGAGCCCGTTAAGGAAGAAACCAAGAAAGAAGAGACAGCCACAGAGGCACAGGAGCAGCAAACGCCCGACACGCCGGCAGAACCCCAACCCGAAAAGGAAGTGGAGAAAACCTACGCCGTGCCGGAAACCAAGGAAGCCGTAATCAAAAGGATGAGCGAGCTTTCGCACGCTGACGAAATTGCCGACAAGGACGAGATAGATCTTCTCAAAAAAAGATACTACCGTCTGCGCTTCGAAGAAGTGGCGGCGCAGCGCGAGGCATTCCTGAACGCAGGAGGGAACGAAGAGGAGTTCGAGCCGAATGCGGACGCCGATGAGGAGAGGTTCAAGGCCGAACTGAAACTTATAAAGGAGAAACGTGCGCAGGAACACGAGCGTCTGGAGAAAATAAAGCAGGACAACCTGAAGCGCAAGCTCGAAATACTCGAAAAGATTAAGGAACTCTCCTCTTCGCTTGAGGAGACAGGCAAAAACTACGACGCTTTCCGCAAGCTGCAGGCCGAATGGAAAGAGGCCAACCCCGTGCCGCAGGAAAACGCCACCGAGCTTTGGAAGAACTACGAATACTGCGTTGAGAACTTCTACGATATGCTGAAGCTCAACAACGAGTTCCGCGAATACGACTTCAAGAAAAACCTCGAAGCCAAGACACGCCTTTGCGAGGCTGCCGAGAAGCTCGAAACTTTCGGAGACCCTGTTTCCGCTTTCCACCAGTTGCAAAAGCTCCATCAGGAGTTCCGCGAAATCGGGCCTGTGGCAAAAGACCTGCGCGAACAGGTTTGGGAACGCTTCAAAGCCGCTTCCACCATTGTCAACAAGCGTCATCAGGAGCATTTCGACAAGCTCAAGGAAACCGAAAAGGAGAACCTTGTAAAGAAAACCGCACTCTGCGAAAAGGCGGAGGCAGTAAGCACCGACAACCTCAAGACATTCGCGGAATGGGACAAGGCAACAAACGTAATTAAAGAGATACAGGCCGAATGGAAAACCATTGGCTTCACCCCGAAAAGCGTAAACACTAAGATTTTCGAGCGGTTCCGCAGCGTGTGCGACAGTTTCTTTGCAAAGAAAAACGAACATTTCAAGCAGCAGAAAGCCATCCAGAACGAAAACTACGGGAAGAAGCAGGCTCTTTGCGAGAAAGCCGAAGCACTAAAAGACAGCACGGAATGGGGAGCTACCGCAAACGCCATAAGAGGTCTGAGGGCAAAATGGAAAGAAATCGGTCCGGTGCCAAGCAAACACTCAGAATCCTTGTGGAAACGCTTCAGCGAAGCCTGCAATGCATTCTTTGACGCACGCAGCCAAGCGTCGGCATCGCAACGCCAAAGCGAAAACGAAAACCTCGAGACAAAGCGCAGCATAATTGAGCAACTGAAAGCAATCACCGCTGATGCAAAAGACGAAGGCGTGAAGAAAGTGCAGGAACTCATGGCGCAGTGGCAAGCCACAGGGCACATCCCCTACAAGCTAAAGGAGAAGTTCTACGTGGAATACCACGAGCAGATTGACAGAATATACAACGAGCTGAACATTCGCCGTATGTCCCGCCGGGTTGAAAACATAAAGGCGCAGGCAACCGCCGCAATATCACGCGGAGGCGATGCGATGTTCCGCGAAAGGGAACGCCTTTTCCGTATGTACGAGGCAAAACGCAACGAAATACAGACATACGAGAACAACCTCGGATTCCTGAACGTGTCGTCGAAGAGCGGCAACGGTTTCGTGAGCGAAATAAAGCGCAAGATTGAAAACCTCAAAAACGAGGTGGCAAACCTGCGCAAATCCATCGAGGACATTGACGAAAAGGCCAAGGCTGACGCGCAGGATGAAAGCACTCCCGCAAACGGCAACGCAGAGAACAAGGAATAAGCCCTTTGACATACAAAATGAAGCTATCGGAGCACGCACCGTGTCTCCGGTAGCTTCGTTAATTTCAGAACAGCCAAAAATTAAAGCGATGAAACGCAACACAAGTTTTCCCATAAACATTATGTCCGCAGTATGCGCAATGTTGCTCGCGGCATCCCTCACGTCCTGCGACAAACATACCCTTACCGCCCGCTCGGCAAAGAAAGCCATTGAAAAGGAGACCGCATTCCGCGACAGCAGCCAGGTGGTGCAAATAGGCATCGGCTACTACGAAGTTGACTCCGCAGCAAAGCAAAAGTTGGAGGCACTCGCAAAGGAAGGAGTCATTTCGTGCAAGATAAGCGGGATAGCCGAACGCCACCGTTTTGAAAAATACACGTGGTGGGAAGGCACAAAAGTTTTCTACAAGGACATAACGCACTATTTCGCAGAAGTGTCGCTGACAGAGGAAGGCAAAAAGTTCACAGTCTCCAATCCGCCCGTAAAGCCGCTTGGCGAAGACAACATACCCGAAGCCGACTATCACAACATGAGCGCAGACTCCCTGCAAACCGAAGTTTTTTCCGACAACAGCGCAAACGGCAGTGCGGATGCGGTTTCAGAAAAATCCGCCAGCCCCATGCAGAAAGACACAACAGGCAACGCGAACCCCTATTCGGAGGCACTGAAAAAAGTGAAGCTCACCACGGTAAACGTGCTTACCGGCTTCTACAAGGTTGAAAAGGTGCTGAACGTGTTCTGCCCCGACAATTACAGGAAAAACGGCATAGGCAAATGCAACTTTGTGTGCAAGTTCACAGGCATAACGCCTTTCGGCAAAATCCTCACAAGCCACAAAGACGGCGAGCGCACCTACGGCAACGCCGACTTCACGCGCTTTGAGGACAAAGGCTGGCGCGTTGACATATACGACATCAACGGCGCAACGTCCGCAATGCCGCAACCGGCGTTCTGAACCCTCGCGCCGCCGCTACAGATCCAAATCCAATTCCACGGGGCAATGGTCAGAACCCATTATGTCTCCGTGGATTTTTGCATCTTGCAGTTTGCCGAGCAACGCATCTGAAATCAGGAAATAGTCTATCCGCCAACCCGCATTCTTCTCGCGGGCATGAAAACGATAGCTCCACCACGAATACGCTCCCGCAAGTTCCGGGTTAAGATGCCGGAAGGTGTCAACAAAACCGCTGCCGAGCAGTTTTGTGAACTTTTCACGCTCCTCGTCCGTGAACCCCGCGTTGCGGCGGTTCGACTTGGGATTTTTTATGTCAATCTCCTCGTGCGCCACATTCATGTCGCCGCAAACCACAACAGGCTTCCGCGCCCCGAGTTTCAGCAGATATTCCCGAAAGGCATCGTCCCATTCCATGCGGTAATCAAGGCGGCGCAACCCGTCCTGCGAATTAGGGGTGTACACGTCAACAAGAAAAAAGTCCCTGTCCTCGAAAGTTATCACCCTGCCCTCGTGGTCGAAAGCGTCAATGCCCATGCCGAACGACACATCCACCGGCTCGCGGCGCGTATATATGGCAGTTCCCGAATAGCCTTTCTTTTCGGCAGAGTTCCAATACGACTTGTAGCCGTCAAACTCCAAGTCAAGCTGCCCCGGCTGCATCTTGGTTTCCTGAAGGCAGAAAAAATCGGTATCAAGGCTCTTGAAAGCATCGGCAAAGCCCTTTCCTGCGCAAGCGCGCAGTCCGTTCACATTCCACGAAACAAATTTCATATATTCTGTAAGTATAACTAATGGCGTTTGCGAAGATAGCAAAAAGAAACAACAAAACACCAACCAAACCGCATATAGCCGCCATTAGGGTTATAACAAATTCCCATGTTCGGGATGAGGGCATTCCGTTCCCACACCAAGCCGCTGTCAAATGCAAACGCCGTCAAAACCGCATAAGACATTGGTTTCCAAACAATTGCCTTTACGCAGTTCATTCTGTGTAACGTTTTGTTTTTCAAAGGTTTGCAAACGGCGAAAAAAGGTCTGATGTAGTTTGAATTATGTCTGATATAATTTTTTCTACATAGGACATAGTTTTTCCCACATCAAATGTAATTTTCGCGACTTGGAATTTGCGCCGTTTGTAGGGGCGTATTGCATACGCCCTGTACACCACCGCTTGAACAACACCGCGAACCGTTGCCATTGCATTGCAAATCGGCGCAATTCGGGCGTATGCAATACGCCCCTACAAGCGGTGCAATTTCCTTACTGATTGTTGTTTATGTGTTTATGCGACGCATTGCACACGTCTTGTACAACACCGCACAAACCGCACCGCGAACCGTTGCCATTGCATCGCAAATCAGCGCAATTCAGGGCGTATGCAATACGCCCCTATAAAGGTGCAAATTACTGAATTATTGGTTGCTGCGTATTTTTGCGCCGCCACGCAACATCTTTTAATGCTCATTACGGCATTAAATGCGCAGAAAAAAGTATCTTTGTGGAAATTTGCAGAAAATAACGATGAATAAGAATATAATACTGTTGTGCGCGTGGCTTGCCCCGGCATTCTCGCTCGCACAGCCGTCAGCCGTGTTTGATGCGCAAAAGCACGACATGGGCACCATATTGTGGAACAGCCCACACACAGCCCGCTTCACCGTAAAGAACGCCGGCAACAAACCGCTGCTGATAACGAACGTGGAAGCCTCGTGCGGCTGCACCGTTGCCGAATGGGACAAAAAGCCTGTGAAACAGGGCGACAGCGCGGAGATTTCCGTTTCGTACAACGCGGAAATGCTCGGACACTTCTCTAAACAGGTTGCCGTTTACACCAACGCCGCAAAACGCCCCACATACCTCACGCTCTATGGTAACGTGAGCGCACAAGCCCCCGAATACGCAGGGGAATACACACGCAAAATCGGCGACATAAAAATCAATGTAGAAGAAATTGAGTTTGACGACGTACACCTTGGCGACACCCCCATTAAAACGATAGAAATTTTCAACGAAGGGACAAAAGCGTACAAGCCCGAGCTGATGCACCTGCCGAAATACCTATCAGCAAAAGCCGTTCCGCAAACCCTGCTCCCCAACCACGGGGGGAAGATAGAGGTTACGCTCAACAGCGGAACGCTGCAAAGCATGGGACTTACGCAAACGTCCGTATATCTTAGCCGCTACCCCGGCGACAAGGTTGACGAGGAGAACGAAATTGGCGTTTCAACGGTAATTCTCCCCGAAGCCGTAGCCATGAACGCGGCACAGCTTGCATCCGCCCCCAAGATGTCGCTCAGCGCAGACACGCTCACGCTTGACGGAACTGCGGGCAAAGACCGCATAAGCGGAGTGCTGACGATAGCCAACGAGGGGAAAAGCCCGCTGCAAATACGCTCGCTCCAAGTGTTCAGCACCGCGCTCAACGTAGGGGTGAACAGGAAAATCGCCCCTGGCAAGCAGACAAAACTGAAAATAACAGTGCTGCGCAAATTCCTCAAACAGTCATCGCGCAACCGCCTCAAAGTGCTGATGATCACCAACGACCCGCAACGCCCAAAGGTTACGGTTGTGGTGAAAGTGAAACAGTGAGACAAACATCCTAAAATATTTACTAACTATTAAACCGTTCTATAAATGATTAAGAAAACGCTGAGCGCAATAGCCGTGGCAATGCTCCCGGCATTCGCTCTCCTGGCGCAGGAATGCCGGCTTTCCACGCCCAACACCACACTTATAGTGAACAACGACAATGGAGTGGCACGCATAGTGTATTACGGCCCGAAAATCGACGAGTCAACATCGACCAACGATATGCGCGCCGCCCGCATGACCTTTGACCGCGAATCCTACTACGCTTTCGGCGTTTACTCAAACGAGGAGAGGGCAATCGCTGTAACACAGCCCGACGGAAGTCTGACGCTCGATCTGAAAGTGGAAGACATCAAGAAAACCACAGGCGCAGACGCCACCACGATAGAGATTGACATGAAAGACAAGGTTTACCCGCTCTACGTGCGCCAATACTTCAAGGCCTACAACGGAACGGACATAATCTCCACGTGGACCGACATAGTGAACTCCGCCAAGAAGCCCGTTGCGCTCGAGCTGTTCGCATCGGCACAGATTCCCCTTGTGCGCAGCGGCAACTACATAACCCACTTCCACGGAGGCTGGGCAGCCGAAAGCTTTGTAAGCGAGCAGGAAATCACCGACGGACAGATTGTGATTTCAAACAAATACGGCATTCAGAACACCCACGCCGACAACCCCAGCGTCATGATTTCGGTTGGCGGCAAGGCTACCGAAAACTCCGGCACCGTATTTGGCGGAACACTGGCTTGGAGCGGCAACTACAAGATTAAGGCAAGGGCTGCCGGCGGCAACCAGCTCGAAGTTCTTGCCGGCATAAACGAGGAAACATCCCGCTACATTCTTGACGGCGGCAAGACCTTCACCACCCCCGAGTTTGCTATGACCTACTCCACCGAGGGCAAAGGCGGCGTGAGCCGCGCCTTCCACCGCTGGGCACGCAAGTACGCCCTCGCGCACGGCGACCAGGAGCGCATGATTCTCCTCAACTCGTGGGAAGGTGTTTACTTCAACATCGACGAAAAGACCATGGACCAGATGATGGGCGACATAGCATCGCTCGGAGGCGAACTTTTCGTTATGGACGACGGTTGGTTTGGCGACAAATACCCACGCGACAACGACCACACCAGCCTTGGCGACTGGATGGTATGCAAAAAGAAGCTGCCAAACGGCATCAAGGCCCTCACCGATGACGCAAAGAAGCACAACATAAAGTTCGGCATCTGGATTGAGCCTGAAATGATCAACACCAAGAGCGAACTGTTCGAGAAACATCCCGACTGGGCTTTGAGCAGCCCCAACCGTCCGCTCATACAAGGGCGCGGCGGCACGCAAATGGTGCTTGACCTCACAAACCCCAAGGTTCAGGACCACGTATTCTCCGTGTTCGACAACGTTATGAGCCAAGCTCCCGAAATTGCATACATCAAGTGGGATGCTAACGCGCAAATAATGAACTACGGCTCGCACTACCTGAAGCCCGACCGCCAATCGCAGATATACATTGACTACCAGCTCGGGCTGCGCAATGTGCTCCAACGCCTCCGCGCAAAATACCCCAACGTCATCGTACAAGCCTGTGCGGGCGGCGGCGGACGTGTGAACTACGGTCTGCTCCCATTCTTTGACGAATACTGGACCTCGGACGACACCGACGCGTTCCAGCGTTTGTTCATACAGTGGGGAACGTCCCACTTCTACCCCGCAATTGGCATGGGTTCGCACGTGAGCGCAACGCCCAACCACCAGACAGGCCGCGTAACGCCGCTGAAATTCCGCTTTGACGTGGCAATGCAGGGCAGACTTGGAATGGAGCTTCAGCCAAAGAACATGAACGACAAGGAGAAGGAATTTGCAAAACGCGCCATCGCAGCCTACAAGGACGTGCGCCGCATTGTGCAGATGGGCGACCTCTACCGCCTCAACTCACCATTTGACGGAGACTATGTAACATCGCTCATGTACGCCTCCGAAGACAAGTCAAAGGCAGTGTTCTACGTTTACCGCGACCACAAGGTATGCACAATACAGAACGACCCACTGATACGCCTTGACGGAGTTGACGAGAACAAGAACTACAAGTTCACGGACATCACGCCGCTCGACCCCAACCGTCCCCACTGGCTCAACGGGAAGGTGATAAGCGGTCGCGCCCTCAAAAAGGCGGGAATACGCGTAAACCTCGACGACGATTTCTCGAGTGCGGTATTCAAACTCGAAGCCGTAAACTAATTCACACAATCTATAATAATCATAATCCCCGCCCTCGCCGTGAGAGCGGGGATTTTTATTGTCAAATCCGCAAAGCGAACATAAAAAATAAAATTGCACCACCGTTGGGGCGTATGCCATACGCCACTCAAATATGCAGCAATCAATTATCCAACGAATTGAGCCTCCGTAGGGGCGTATGGCATACGCCCTGAATTGTGCGGATTTACGGTATCGAGGCGGCAGTTTGCAGTGCGGTTCAAGCGATAGCATACAGGGCGTATGCAATACGCCCCTACAATTATCGCAAACCCTCAACCGATCACTTATTCCGAAACACACCGAAAACTACATAGGACGTAGGAAAAATTATGTCCTATGTAGAAAAAATTATATCAGACATAATTCAAACTA
>CAVCON010000097.1:0-8955 GCA_963603805.1 Oscillospiraceae bacterium | reverse complement strand
CTATGTCCTATGTAGAAAAAATTATGTCTGATATAATTCAAACTACATCAGACCCTTTTTTGACCACTTGCAATGTGCTGAAAAACAAACACTTGCAAGGATTTCTCAAATCAAGATAAACCTCTATAAATCAACCCTTTGCAGAAAAGCGGTCAATTGCTGAAACGGCTGCTGCAAATGTAAAAGCTGCGCAATTCCACATTTGCGCCCCGCGTCGTGAGAGCGGATGTTTTTGTCGGAACGCCGACACGCAGATGCGGCATTCATGCCCGCAAAAGTTTCCTTGTGCTTCATCGTGGGTGCAAATGTTTTTTTATTTAACTTTGTAACCCTAAGAATTATACAAAAACCAAGAAAACAAAATGAACAAGAAAAAGCTTTTTCTCCTGTCTGCCGTCGCGCTGTCGCTATGCGCATCGGCGCAGACCGGCAAAGAGTGGGACGATGTGAGCATTTTCCAGATAAACCGCGAGAAGGCGCACACGCTTGCCATACCGGCTGCAAACGAAAAGGCGGCTATGGAGAACAATATGGAAAACTCGCCATACTACCTTTCGCTCAACGGCGTGTGGAAGTTCAAATGGGCAGCCAATCCCGACGGCAAGCCCAAGGGGTTTGAAGCTCCCGACTACAACGACGACAAGTGGGACGACATTTCCGTTCCCGCCACGTGGCAGGTTTACGGCGTGAGGCACAACAAGGCTTGGGACAAGCCCTTATACACAAACGCCGCCTACCCATTCACGTTCGACACCGAAACTTTCAGCGTGATGGCCCCGCGCCCGGCAGACTGGCAGTATAACGATAACATGAAAAACCCTGTGGGAAGTTACCGCCGCAAGTTCTTCGTGCCGGCCAACTGGGAAGGTCGCGACGTTTATGTGCGCTTCAACGGAGCGGGACACGGATATTACGTTTGGGTGAATGGGAAATTCACAGGCTATGCCGAGGACTCCTACCTGCCGTCAGAATTCAGGATAACCGACTACCTGCAAAAGGGCGAGAACACAATCGCCGTGCAGGTTTACCGCTTTACGAGCGGCTCGTTTCTCGAAGACCAGGACTACTACAGGCTCACAGGCATAACCCGCGACGTTTTCCTGTGGTCAGCCCCCAAGGTTCAGATACGCGACTATTTCGCCACCACGAAAATAGGGCAGGCTGCAAAAAGCGCGAGCGTGAGAATACAGGCAAATGTGCAGGTTGCGCCCAAGACCAAGGCGGCAAAGGACCTCACGCTCACGGCTGAGGTTTGGGACAATGGCAAAAAGGTGGGCGAAAAATCCTGCGGAATAAATCCCCAAAACACAAACGCCACGGAAATGGAGCTTGCCGTGAGCGACCCCAAACTGTGGAACGCCGAACAGCCCAACCTCTATGACCTTGTGCTGAAACTGGCGCAGAATGGAAAGACAATCGACGTGCGCGGCAGCAAGCTCGGCATACGCGAAGTGGGAGTGAATGAGCAGGGTGCGATAACCATAAACGGCACGCCCATAAAGATACACGGCGTGAACCGCCACGACTTCAGCAACGTGAACGGGCGCACCGTTTCGAAAGAGGAAATGGAGCGCGACATAAAGCTCATGAAGCGACTTAACATAAACGCCGTCCGCACGAGCCACTACCCAAACAACCCTTACTTCTACGACCTTTGCGACAAATACGGAATGTATGTCATCGCCGAGGCCAATGTGGAATGCCACGGCTACCTCGCGCTGTCGCACAACGCCAAGTTCCGCGAGCCGATGGTGGAGAGAAACGTGAACCACGTGCTGTGGATGCGCAACCATCCCTGCATATTCATCTGGAGTTTCGGCAACGAGAGCGGCAACGGCAACAACTTCGAGAAAGTGGCGCAGGCAATAAACGCCCTCGACCAGACCCGCCTCACGCACTACGAGCATAACTCCGAATGGTGTTCCACCACCAGCACAATGTATGCAAGCGTTGACAGGATAAAGAGCATCGGCGAGGAACGCGAGGCGCAATGGAAGAGAGGGGAAAAGCCGCGCCCCCACATACAATGCGAGAACAGCCACGCAATGGGCAACTCGATGGGCAACCAAAGGGAATACTACGACCTGTATGAGCGTTATCCCGCGCTTGCCGGCGAATTTATTTGGGACTGGAAAGACCAAGGACTTAATATGCCCGTACCTGGGAAAGGCAACATGGCTTACTGGGCATACGGCGGCGACTTCGGCGACAAGCCCAACGACGGCAACTTCTGCACAAACGGCGTGATTTTCCCCGACTTCACCTATTCGGCAAAAGCAATAAACGTGAAGAAAATCTATCAGCCAGCCGACTTTGCGATGACTGACAGTGTGAAAGGCACATTCGTTATAAAGAACAAGCAAGCGTTTGCAAACCTAAGCGAATACGACATTAGCTGCCAAATTCTCGAAGACGGAATTGCCATAAGCAAAAAGAATGTTTCCTGCGACATTGCCGGCGGCGCAAGCAAGGAGATAAGCCTCGGCAACCTCGTTCCCGACAACGCAAAGCCGGGGGCGGACTACTACGTGCGCTTCAGCGTGAAGCAGAAAACCAACACCGCATGGGCGGAAGCAGGATACGAGGTGGCGGCAGAGCAGTTCTTGCTGCGCAAAGCCACAGACAGACCGGCGTACAAGGCAACCTGCAACGATGAAATCAAGACTAACACCGAGGGCAACGGCGACCTGACAATAGAAGGCACGAACTTCCGCGCCACTTTCTCAGTCGCGACAGGCCAAATAGCCAAATACGAATACAAAGGGAAACTTCTGCTCGACAGCCTGCACTTCAACGCATTCCGCGCCCCGACAGACAACGACCACAGCCACGCGGCAACTTGGGACAACTTAGGCTTGCGAAACTTGAAGCCGCAACCCGGCGCATGGAACGTAAGAAAGGAGAAAGACGGCAGCATAGCCCTTTGGATTACCAACCAATATTCCTGCAACAGCACGGCGAGCTTCACAACACAAATGGGATACCGCGTGCTTGCCGACGGAACAATTTCGGTTTCAAACAAGATAGAGCCTTGGCGCAACGGCGTTGTTGTTCCCAAGATAGGTTACCGCTTCTATATGCCCGAAGGCTATGAAAACTTCGACTGGTACGGACGCGGCCCTTGGGACAACTACCGCGACCGCAAGGAGTCTTGCTTCCCCGGACTGTATCATAGCACCGTTGGCGAGCAATGGACAGGATTTGCAAAGCCCCAGGAAACCGGCAACAAGGAGAACGTGCGCTACATTGCACTGACAAACAACAGCGGCAACGGACTTATGGTTGTCAGCTCCACGGAAATGTCGGCGACGGTGGGACACTGGCGCGCCGAGGACATTTACACAGACAAAATGCACAGGAAGCTCCACCCCTACGAAGTGCCTATGGTGAAAGAGAACGTAGTCTGCATTGACGCGGCTAACCGTGCACTCGGCAACAACAGTTGCGGTCCGGACGTTCTGCCGAAATACGAACTCCTGACCAAACCTATGATGATGAGCTTCACAATAATTCCACTTGAGAATGCAAACACGAAAGAGCAGATAGCCGAAAAGGGACGCACAAAGGGTGTTGTCTGCGCGCCGGTGGAGATAAAAAACAACAACGGCAAAATAACTTTGAGCTGCGCCACAGAAAACGCGACCATATTCTACTGCACCAACAACGGCAAGGGCTACAAGAAATATTCCTCGCCTATCTCCGTCCAAGGCGGAACGATAAGCGCATACGCCACAGCGAAAGATTTGCTGCCAAGCATGGTTGTTAAAAGCGACATAACCGTCAGCGTGGACAAGACGTTGTGGAAAGTCGTAAGTTTCAGCAGCGACCAAGGCACGGAACAGGAAAGCGCGGCAAATGCAATAGACGGCAAACCGAACACAATATGGCACACACAATACAAGCCCGAGGAAGCAAAATTTCCGCACGAAATCGCTGTGGACATGGGCAAGGTTTATAATATTAGTGCGTTCATCTACACACCGCGCAACGACATGAGCAACGGCTGGGTGAAAGACTATGAGGTTTACTTCAGCAATGACGCGAAATCGTGGGGAGAACCCGCGTGCCAAGGTGCTTTCGAGGCAGACTCCTACGAGAAAACAGTAAAACCGGCCAAGCCTGTAAAGGCACGCTACTTCCGTTTCGTGGCAAAGTCCGAAGCCTTCGGGCGCAACTATGCCTCGGCTGCCGAATTTGACATAATAGCGAAATAACCATGCGATAAAGCGAAACCGCCCTGTCCGATGCAGCCGTGCCGCAATGCGGAAACCAACTGCGGCGGACAGGGCTTTTCTTTTCCGCATAAAACAAATCCGTAATAATAATGAACAAAAGAACTAAGGTTGCTGCGCTGCTTTGCGGCGTATGCCTGTCGGTGGCGGCGCAAGTTGACCTCCGCAAACCCACCTACGAGGCTATGCTCAGTGCAAAGCCGGAAATCCCGACCACACAAAAAGAAGACAAGGACGGCATCATGAGTGAGACCTACTGGAAGCGTTGGGACAAAAAAGTGCAAAAGAAGATTGACGCCGACATCGAGAAAAACCGCAAGACTGACGCTGTTGTTGACATTCCCGACGCAAAGCCCGGCACAACGGTGAAGATACGCCAGACGACAAGCGATTTCTGGTACGGCTCTCACATATTCAACTACAACCAGCTCGGCAACCACGAATCAAACGAGAAATACAAATCGCTGTTCGGCAACCTTTTCAATTCCGCAACGGTTGCCTTTTACTGGAAAAACTGGGAAAACGAAAAAGGCCGCCAACGTTTCCGCGAGGAGGTTTGGGACACCGAGGAATGGTGGAACAAACAGGAAGACCCTTACCAATACAGCCACTGGCGCCGCCCTGCAAGCGACCCCGTGGTGGAGTTTTTGCGCGAGCGCAAGCTGCGTGTGCAGGGGCATCCGCTTGTGTGGGGAAACCGCAAATGGCAGATGCCGCTGTGGACCATAGAGGAAATGCTCTCGCCCGAAGAGCAGAAAACATACGCAAGGCTTGTGAGCAAATCCCCCTACTTCAAGGACAACCGTGAGGACAACACACATTTCAAGAAGGAATACCACGACATGAGCGTGGAACAGCTGGAAAAAGCCTTCCCACAGCTTGCGGAGAACTACCAGAAATATTTCGACCGCCACATACGCGACATAGCCGAGTATTACGGCGACAAGATTGAAAGTTGGGACGTGGTGAACGAGAGTGCACAGGATTATAAAAGCGGCGCACTGCAACGCAGCAAAAAACTGTGCAAGTCGGCATACGGCATAATGCCCGGCGACTTCACCTGCAAATCGTTCAAAACAGCCGACTCCGCATTTCCCAAGAGCGTGAAGCTGAACATCAACGACTGGCTCATAGAAAAAAGCTATGCCGACCAGACCGCCGACCTTCTGAAGCGCGGATGCCGCATTGACCTTCTGGGGATGCAGATGCACCTTTTCGACCCCAAGCAATGCGCCGACATCGCCGCCGGGGCTGCAATAGAGACCCCCGAAAGGGAATGGGAAAAAATTGCCATGCTTTCACAGGCGGGGCTTCCCATCCATGTAAGCGAAATAACAATCACAGCACCGTCGGATGACGAGAAAGGCAGGAAGATACAGGCAATAATCGCCCGCAACCTCTATCGCCTTTGGTTCAGCTCTGCACCCATTGCAGGGATAACATGGTGGAACGTCGTTGACAACTGCGGTGCGAAAGGCGAGCCTTCGACTTCGGGACTTTTCACACGCGACATGAAGCCCAAGGCGGTGTTCTTCGCGCTCGACAGGCTCATCAACCACGAATGGCGCACCGACACGGAGGCAAAAACCGACAAAGACGGCAAACTGCGCTTTCGCGGTTTCCGTGGCAACTACGAGCTGACCTACACCGACAACGCCGGAAATGTGAAGACCGTGCAATACCACGCAAAGTAAAGCACCGGTTTAGGATTCATATTGTCCGAAATCACGTAGCAAACTGAATTTCAAAAGAATAACCGTTGCAGGGAATAATCTCTGTAACGGTTTGTTTTTCCGCACGTTGCAAGCGGCAAAAAAAAGGTCTGATGTAGTTTGAATTATATCAGACATAATTTTTTCTACATAGGACATAGTTTTTCCTACATCCTATGTAGTTTTCTATGTGTTTGGGAAAAGATGTCGATTTTGCTTTTGCGGGAATTATATGAACGGTGTATGTTGTTTATTGATTGCATACAGTATATATGTAGGGGCGTATTGCATACGCCCTTTACTCCACCGCACAAGCCACATCACAAATCGCCGCCACAACATTGCAAACCACCGCCACAACATTGCAAACCACCGCCACAACATTGCGAAACCGCGCAATTCAGGGCGTATGCAATACGCCCCTACAGTGGCCTTTTTATTGATTAATTGCATTTTGAACTTTTATATGGCATATTGCTTTTGCCATACAAAACGCCGCATGAACCGCACCGCAAAACATACAAAATCGGGGCGGCATCCAACGGACACCGCCCCGAAACCAATTATGAAAGATTTTATCCTTTTCTATTATTACATCATTCCGCCGCCCATTCCAGGATTAGGCATCGGCGCGGGAGCATCCTCCTTCTTGTCGCAAATCACGCACTCGGTCGTGAGGAACATTCCGGCTACGGAAGCTGCATTCTCAAGAGCCACGCGAGTAACCTTGGCGGGGTCAACCACGCCCTGCTCGCGCAAATCGCCGTACTGCTCGGTCTTAGCGTTGAAGCCGAAGTTGCCTTCACCCTCGCGAACCTTGTTAACCACAACAGCACCCTCGATACCTGCGTTAGAGCAAATCTGACGCAAAGGCTCCTCGATTGCACGGCGCACAATGGCTATACCGGTTGTCTCGTCAGCGTTGTCGCCTGTCATGCCGTCAAGAGCTTTCTGCGCACGGATGTAAGCCACACCGCCACCGGTTACGATGCCTTCCTCGATAGCGGCACGTGTTGCGCAAAGAGCGTCATCGCAACGGTCTTTCTTCTCCTTCTGCTCAGTTTCGGAAGCCGCGCCAACTTCGAGCACGCATACGCCGCCCGAAAGTTTTGCAAGACGCTCCTGAAGTTTCTCCTTGTCGTATGTGGAGGTGGTGTTCTCTATCTCGTTCTTGAGCTGGCCGATACGGTCCTGAATGTTCTGCTTGTCGCCACCGCCGTTCACGATAGTAGTGTTATCCTTGGTAACGGTAACCTTCTCTGCCGAACCGAGCATCTCGATTGTAGCCTGTTCGAGCTTCAAGCCCTTGTCCTCGCTTATGACAATGCCGCCGGTGAGGATAGCGATGTCTTCGAGCATTGCCTTGCGGCGGTCGCCGAAGCCCGGAGCCTTGATGGCGCAAATCTTAAGCTGCGCACGCAGACGGTTCACAACCAAAGTGGTGAGTGCCTCGGAATCCACGTCTTCTGCAATCACGAGCAAAGGACGTCCGCTCTGCACCGCGCTGTTCAGGATAGGCAGGAAATCCTTGAGGTTTGAAATCTTCTTGTCGTAGATAAGAATGTAAGGCTTCTCCATTACGCACTCCATTTTCTCGGGTTCGGTGATGAAGTAAGGTGAGAGATAACCACGGTCGAACTGCATTCCCTCAACGGTCTTGAGCACTGTGTCGCGTCCTTTGGCGTCCTCAATGGTGATTACGCCGTTAACGCTTACGGCACGCATACCGTCGGCAATTAGCTTGCCGATTTCGGGGTCGTTATTGCCGGAGATTGTAGCAACCTGCTCAATCTTCTCATAGCTGTTCTCTATTTTTTCAGCCTGGCTCTTTATTTCCTCAACAACCTTAGCGACTGCCTTGTCAATACCGCGCTTGATGTCGAGCGGGTTTGCGCCGGCTGCCACGTTCTTCATGCCCTCGGTGAGGATTGCCTGTGTCAGCACGGTTGCCGTAGTTGTTCCGTCGCCTGCATCGTCGCCGGTCTTGCTTGCCACGCTCTTCACGAGCTGCGCACCTGCATTCTTGAAAGCGTCTTCCAGCTCTATCTCCTTTGCCACGGTAACGCCGTCCTTGGTTATGCGCGGTGCGCCGAACTTTTTGTCGATAACAACATTGCGTCCCTTAGGACCGAGAGTTGTCTTCACTGCGTTTGCAAGCGCGTCTGCACCTTCCTTGAGCAGTTCGCGTGCCTCTACATTATATCTTACGTCTTTAGCTGCCATAATTCTTTAGTCTTTTAACGGTTAAACATATTTACGCCAACACTGCGAGAACGTCGCTCTGGCGCATGATGAGGTATTTGTCATCACCAACCTCGATTTCGGTGCCGGCATATTTGCCGAAAAGCACTGTGTCGCCAGCCTTCAGCACCATCTTTTCGTCCTTGGTGCCTTCGCCAACTGCAACAACCTCACCCTTCAAGGGCTTTTCCTTTGCCGTGTCGGGAATGATGATACCTGCCACTGTCTTCTCCTCTGCTTTCGCGGGATTAATCAGAACCCTGTCTGCTAACGGTTTAATGTTCATGATTTTATTCTTTAATTGTTTATTGTTTTAGTGATATTCTTGCGGAGACCGCCTTTCCGGGCAACACTCCACCCTTTATTATGCCAAAAGCGTGCCAAACTCTAAACGCAATTTGCAAAACCGCGATAATATTTTATGAAAATCCTGTATTACAGACTTTTGTGATTTGCGCGAGATTGTGCTGTTTTGCCATATTGTCGCGGCAGTTTGTTTTGTTTGTGCAATAAGTTTTCGGCGGTTGTGCATATTGCACAGCAATAATCAATCCGCCAACAAATTGCACCGCCGCAGGGACGTATGGCATACGCCCTAAATTGCGCCGTTTTGCGATATTGTGGCGATGGTTTGCAATGCGGCTCATGCGGTTGCATAAAGGGCGTATGCGATAAGCATCACAAACATACAAATAACAATTAATCAGAAAATTCCACCGCTTGTAGGGGCGTATTGCATACGCCCGGATTGCGCCACATTTGCAATGTTG
>CAVCON010000096.1:1210-9028 GCA_963603805.1 Oscillospiraceae bacterium | reverse complement strand
AAGCCTGTTCGAGCAAATGAAGAACGGTCCGGTAAAGGAATTTTTCACGGTGTCGGACAGAACCGTGCTGGAGACAAAAGGTTTTGAAAGGCAGGACTCTTTGAACGACAAGACGCTGGAACTTCAGAATATGCTGGAGACGAACAAGGGCAACAGCAATATCTTTCTTGTTGACCAAGGTCCCACATACAATTTCTGGTCATACAAGCTGCACCTGCAAATTCCCGGCACCCACCGCGAAATGGATATGGAATTTCGCGATTCGGCAGGGGAGTGTTTCGAGGCAAACAACCTTTACGCGCAAGATACTGAAGAATATATCAGAAACTGCGATGTGTTCGTGATAGTGGTTGACACCCCATACCTTATGGGAAGCACCGATGAGACCACCCGGGATTTGTGCCCCGAGTCAATTAACCTTGGAACAAACAGGGTGTCGGACATACAAAACTTCCTTACACATATAGACAACAAAGACGGAAAAGATGCCAAAATGGTTGTGTTTGTGCCGTTGAAGTGCGAAAAATGGGCGAAAGAACCCAATGGACTGAACAAGGTAACGGCACGCATAAAGGAGGTTTACGCCACACACATCAAAAATCTTTCTGCATTCGAGAAAATGAGCATTTGCGTGATTCCCATGCAGACTTCCGGCAATATAGTCTTTTCGGAATTTCGCAAAGCATACATTTACAACAGCATTGAAGGTGCTGTGAGGTGTTGCAAGATAGATGACGAAACCATAAGGAAGGAGAATGGGGAAAACGACCTGCCGATGCCGGGTGAAACTGTTACAGAAGACCCGACTGCGGTGATTAACGGCACAACCCTGCAACGCCCATATTCGTGGTACAGAATTAATCCGCAGGACAGCAGTTTTGCCCCCAAGAACTGCGATCAATTGCCGTTGCATATAATCAGGTTCATGCTTACAAAGCTGATGGATGCCGAAACAGCCGTAAGGCACACTGGCTTGTTGGGGCGGATTTACGATTTTCTGAGAGACATCATAAACAGAATACGCAGCTTGTTCGGCACGATGGACACGGAAGAACTCAAACAGATTATCGGAAAAATGCAGCGCAGCGGTGTCATAAAGGACACAGGGGACGGAATAGAAATAATAAAAAGATTTTGAACGATGCTAAGATATTATTCGTATTATTCAGTTGGCGGATATAAGGATTTCTTGCTTGGCTGCAAAGATGACAGCAAAGAGGCCACATACTATTTCCCGCTGTTGCCTGTTCTCGAAGAGCGGGCGGAAAACGACGCAGAGGCGGCAAGACAAGCGGCAAGCCTAAGGAAACTTCCGATAATCAAGCAACTGTCGGCAGACAACACGTATGGCTTGCCCATGCCGGCGCGGACGCTTTTTTCGCATGGGGGCTACAAACTCATATACAAGCATCTTGAGGACGACTGTTACGCAATAGCCTTGAGAAACATTGCGGACAATGGCAAGGACGAGCATGGCCGTTCCGTACCGTTCATGTTTGTAATCATGGGCGACAGCGCGGAAGACATCAAGGCTCTTGATGTTGTCGCAACATATATCGCCGCCAACATCTGTACTGTTGAGGAAATTTTGCCGCAGTTCCTTTATATGGATGTGGAGAAAAACGGACTGAAATTTGAACTGGCGAAATTCAACTCATGGCTTGACGATGTGCTTGCAAAACAAACTTCTGCAACTTTGCCGACTGTCTCTGGCGGTGTGAATGTTCACGCCAAGCTCAATGCGGTGGCATTGTTGGTTCTTCCGCAAGGCATATCGGCGGAGACAGCAATCGCGGAACAAAAAATAGCCACCCCCAAGTTCCCTTGCGTAAGCGAAACGGATATTTTGTCAAAAGACAATCCCGAACAGTTGGTAAAGCTGGCCCTTTCGCTTGCCGACGAGCTGAAGAAAGAGCGCAGGAGGAACAGGACTTTCAGAAAGGGCGTTCTTGCCGCTGGCATCGGCGGAATGTTTGTAGGTGCGCTGATAGCAGGGTGTTGCCATAAATAGAGAAAAGTCATGGCGGATGTTTTGAAAGTGCTGATGATGGGCGGACAGCGTGCGGGCAAGACCTCAATGCTGGCAGGCTTGGTCGATACAATGACCAATGGCAACGTGAAGGACATTATCGCCGTGAAAGATGTAACGGAGAATGAACTTGCAAGCCGGAAACTGAGAAAAAGCATTGAGAGCCTGAAGCGGAACTTGTTGTCATCGTGCGACAGGACCTATCTTATTGACGACAACAAGTCGGCGGAGTTTGAGGATTTCACCCTTCAATTCAGTGTACCCGACACCGATTGCAAAATGAATATGGTGTTCTCTGACGTAAGCGGAGAGTATTATAATATGGGATGTTATCATGACGCAGAAGTCCGGGAGAAAATCAGGGAATACGATGTTTTCCTTATTGCCATAGACACGCCTTACTTAATGGAGGCTGTCAATCCCGAAAACAGCTTGTGCTATGAGGCAATCAACAATTCCTATAACCATGTGAACGACATATACACTTTTATGTCAGAATTGGATGACGCGGACGGCATGGACGCAAAACTTGTGATATTCGCGCCGCTTAAATGCGAGAAATGGGTGCAAGACGGATGTGTTGCCAAGGTCGTGGAGCGAGTGAAAATGGTTTACGAGCCAGTGATCCACGCCTTGTCGCAATATGCTAATGTGGAGATTGACATAATGCCCATACAGACTGTTGGCAATATAGTGTTCCAAGAGCAGACGAAGGCAATGCTCTGCGTCATCAACGGAAAGGAACAAAGGAAATGCGCAATCATTAACAACAAAACGCAAGTGAGGTTTGAAGACGGCATGGTTGAGGACATAGACTTGAAAAAACACAGGTTTCAACCAGACAATGCCGCCGTTATCCGTGAGAGTTCCCCTCTTGTAGCCCCAAACTCGTGGTTCACCACGGTTGGCAAGGAATACGCTCCGAACAATTGCGACCAGTTGGCGTACTATATCCTGCAATTCTATTTGGCAAAGGTGCTGTTTGCAAAAGACGTGGAAAATCTCCAAGAGAAGAAACGTAAATGGAAATGGGGGCGGCGCATAGCCATTGCGGCAAGTTGTGTGTTCGGGCTGGTTGGCGCAACTGTGGCGTATTTCACATCAAAATACCTTGAAAAGAAATTTGGTACTTTTACCTTGGAGCGGATGCTCGCCATTACAAAGAATTTGCAGGATGGCGGCTACATAAAGAAGAATTGCGACGGCATAGAGACGATCAAGGAGTCGAAGTTGAATGCAATAAAAGCAATCACGGCATGATTAGGTTTTATGCTTATTACAACCACGGCGGCTACAAGGATTTCTATATAGGCAGCCTGCAAGAAGAGGCAGCCTCAAAATTCTTCCTGCCCTTGTTGGGAGTACACGAACATTCCTTAGGGGAAAATCCCGAAGACGAGGGTTTGAAAAGGCTTGTGGAACATCAAAAACTTTTGCCCAAGCTTGTCATGCTTTCCGATGCCACAGAAGAATACAACTATCCTGGCGATGCACGGATAATGATGTCTCATGCAGGTTATAAGGTGCTTTACAGAAAGGTTTCAAAAGAGGGCTATGCCTTGGCGGTAAGGGATATTGCCGGACCGACAGACGCATATGGACGCAAATCCCCCTTTAACATCATGTTTACTGGCGATGACTTCGGGGACATGGAAAGCTTGGACATCATAGCCGAGCATATCCGTACAGACATTCCTGCGTTTGAGAATGCAGTGGAAAACATTTTCGTGAACGATTTTGAGGAAAATGGGTTGCGCTGTGATGTGAATGCTTTGCGGGAAGAACTGTACAGGATAATGGAAAAAGGCAAACCGTTGCAAATATACGGAAACCAGGACCTGCCGGTCAGGATGCTCGTAGTGGCGGACGGCAACAGTTTGCTTACAGCTGTAAAGGAACAGAAAATCAACAGAAGAAACATAAATGCGTGCTATGACGAAAAAGGCAATCTTATTTACAAGGCGCGACCGGCAGAAAAGGAGCAAGACGCAGCCGGGGCGGAAAGGCACACTAACCCGTCATTGCACGCAATGCTCAATGTTCCCAAACGCGAGGACATTGACAGACTTTGGCTATACGTAAGAGAATTAGAACGGAGAATAACGGAACTCGAAAACAATCAGAAATCATGAACAAGAAGAAAATATTATTCGGTCTCGATCCTAAATCATACGAACACGAATTCGACAAGGCTGCGCTGAAAGCCATGAAGGCTTTGCCTGGTTTTGACACGGTGGTGAACTTCTTCCTTAACTGGACGTATATAAAGTGGCACGTCATAGAGCTTCAAGGTTCGAACTTTCTCGTTACACGGGAATCGTGTCCCGAACTGTACGACTTGGTGCGCGATGTTGCCGACACGCTTGACCTGAGACCGCTTCCGCGCTTCTACACGCAATGGGGCTACAACATCAACGGCTACACCACGGGTTATAAGGAAGACACCCTGCTGGTGCTGAACAGCGGTGCGGTGGATTTGCTTAGCGAGGACGAACTGCGCTATGTCGTGGGCCACGAAGTAGGGCATATTCGGAGTGCGCACACGATTTATCACGTTATGGGACAATTGTTCAACAGCGCGATAGGTCAAATCCCCATTGTCGGTTCGCTTGCCACGCCAATCTACTACGCCTTGCTGTATTGGACACGTATGTCCGAGTTCACGGCAGACAGGGCGGGGCTTTTGGCTTGCCAGAATCTCGATGCGGCAATCAGCGCGATAATAAAGATGTCCGGGCTTCCGCAAAAATATTTTGCCAACATGAACAAGGAGACTTTCATAAAGCAAGCCACGGAATTCCGGCAATCTTTCAGCGGCTTCACGGACAAGGCAATAAAAACCCTGACAATAGCAGGAAGTTCGCATCCGTGGACAGTTCTGCGTGCGGCAGAACTGTTGGCATGGTACGAAAGCGGGGAATACCAAAAGGTGCTCGATGGCGTGTCATCGCGTGAGTGCAGTGCCTGCCATTCGCAAATCCCCGCTGGAAGCACGAGATGCCCTTATTGCGGAAGCGAGAATTAACACAAAAGATTACTAACTATAAAAATAATATCTATGTTCGGTTTTATATCAAAACTATTCAGCAGAAACCCCCAAAGTATGGATAACATCTTGAAAAAAGCAGGGGTAACAAGGGAACAACTGGAACAGTTGGGACAGCAGTCTTTTGAACTGGAGGTGAACGACACCAACCGGGAAAAAGTAAGCAAGCTGTACGAGAAGGAGGGCGTAAAAATAGAGAAAGGCTCTTCCCAACTAATGGGTTCGCAAATCCTGTCGATTACGGCAGATGCATATACAGCACTTCAACTACTTAATTGTTTGGGAGGTCTGTCTGTTATCACAGTTGTCCGTAGTGGCGGCAAAATAAGAATGTCGGTAAAAGATGTTATCAGGGATTTGTTAGGCAAAGCCGGCAGGAAATGAGCGAGTCTTTGATTTTTCCAAAGAGGGAGGAGCTGCAAAGGCAGATAGAGGAGTTCAACGCCCAGATGTCTGGCAATTGCATCTTGAAAGAGTGCGAGTTTCCCATATTCCCCGAGATAAACCAAAAGAACGAGGTGCTGTTGAGCGAAAAGCTTAACGTCGTTCTAACACTCTACACACTCTATCCCGCACACAGGAGGGAGTTGAGAAAATTGATATTCCTTTATCATGCCGTGGGGTTGAATATCGTAAACGGCAATTACCCCAACGCCACCGCTTGCCTGAAAGATTTGTACGGGGAATGTTCCAACGTCAAGAAGCGGTTGAAGGAAATACACCATCCACCGGTTTTTGTGAACTTGATGACGCAGGCATTGCTTGCGCACGAGCTTTGCCATTACAAGTTCCGCCTTAATCCGGAGCTGCGGGAGGCGGAAATCTCTGACGTAAAAAAGGAGATAGAAGAAAAAGGATACCCTAAGGCTTTCTCACAAAGATGTATGCTTAAATATGCAATAAATAGATTGAAAAATGATAAACAGCAATTGGAGGAGATAGCTTGTGACAGGGCGGCTGCCATACAACTTGCAAAATTGCTGAACAGCGGAGTCGTTGAAGATAAATACGTAGAAATCGTAATAGAGCAGACAATAAGGCTGTACACAACTTTCCAACTATGGAGAAATTTGAATGAACTGCCATTGTTTTCTTTTAAGTTAAGCTACCAAAAACATCGTTGGGCAGACCATATTTTTTGTCTTTGCAGGGTATGGTTTTTGACTTTTTATATAGTGGGCAACTTGGAACAAGACTGCGAGTTTCCTTTAAATGTCCTTAAAAGGGAAAATATAGATTATAACCATGTGTTTGGGGATATGATGCGTATTCTTCGTTCAAACATTAAATACGGTTCTGCGTTTTCCCTTCCCACGGCTTCTGGCGATTATGATGAAGGCGAAGTTGTATTTCAAGAGGCGATAAGGGAGGACTATAAAAAATTGGGCAAAAGGATTATGGATTATTTGGAATACATAATCCATTCAGACTGATATTAATCCAGTGCTTAACAATTTAGCAGCAAACACTTTATTTTATACTAACCAAACACTGTTTTTCCATCGTTTATTCTGTCTTCCCGGATAAAATGTTATTTTTGCGGTGTAAAATATGATGCCAATATCAAAAAATACTCTATTATGATATTTGAACGCAAAAAATACTTGGATGAACTTATCGCGGGACGTGGTAACGGACTTGTGAAGATTATAACTGGTGTCAGACGGTGTGGAAAGTCTTTCCTGCTGTTTGACATATGGCATAACTGGCTTTTGAGACATGGGGTGGCAGACAGCCACATCATTGAAATACAGCTTGACGATTTCCGAAACAGACGGTTGAGAAAACCTGACGCCTTGCTTGATTATATTGACACAAAGGTTGTTGATGACGGCAGTCCTTATATAGTATTGGATGAGGTGCAGCTTGTTGAGGATTTTGTGGAGGTTGTTCTTAGCTTGACACACATGAGAAATGCGGATGTGTATGTTTCGGGTTCAAACTCCCGTTTCCTGTCAAGTGATGTGGTTACGGAATTCCGTGGCAGGGGTGATGAAATACGTGTTCGTCCTCTCACGTTCTATGAATATTTCAATGGTGTGGGTGGAGATATGCGCAAGGCGTGGCAGGACTATTATACTTTTGGCGGACTGCCGCAAGTGGCTCTGTTGGAAACAGAAGAAAAGAAAACAGACTATTTGCACGGGCTGTATGAAACAACTTACTTGCGTGATGTGATAGAGCGCAATCATCTGCGCAATTCGGAAGGATTGAAAGAACTGGTGCGTGTGCTTGCCTCGGGAATCGGCTCTTCAACCAATCCTACAAGAATAGCCAACACCTTTCAATCAGCGCAAGGCGTGGCCATAAAAAGAGACACGATAAAGCAATACATAGATTATCTGAAAGACTCTTTTTTGATAGAGGAGGCTTTGCGCTATGATGTAAAGGGAAGAAAGTATATCGGTACGGAAAGCAAATATTATTTTGCAGACATGGGTGTCCGCGCTGCCATTCTCAACTATCGGCGACAGGAAGAGACACATATTATGGAGAATATCATCTACAATGAGCTTCGCTGTCGTGGATATAATGTTGATGTGGGTTTGGTTGAACTCGGGGGAAAGGATGAGAAAGGAAAGTTTGTCAGAAGGCATTTGGAGGTGGATTTTGTGGTAAACCGCCCGCCGTATCGGGTTTATATCCAATCTGCTTTCCATATGCCCACGCCAGAAAAGGAAATGCAAGAGCGGCGTCCTTTGTTGTCAATCAACGACCATTTCCGGAAAATTGTCATTGTTGG
>CAVCON010000096.1:0-1200 GCA_963603805.1 Oscillospiraceae bacterium | reverse complement strand
ACCGCAAGGAAGATGAACTTGGTGTATTGACCATTGGTTTGTTGGATTTCCTGACAGACAAAAAACTGTTGGATCAAGGATAAGCTGTTGGGACTTTACGACCACATTATAAAAAGATATATGGTAAGAAACGAAAGGGAATTGGCACGAGCCATTCAGGGAAAGGAAAACCGGATAGAGCTTCATGACAAATTGAAGGGCGGGGTGGAAAAAATCAAGGAGCCGTCCTCTGTAGTGTGGGTTTCAGTGGCTGCGGCCTTGCTGTCCTCCGTATTCTTTTGGGGAAGTCCGAGTGCCTTCACCTTGGGATTGATAGTCGGTCTCCCCGCCATACTTGCCGTTTGCGGCGGGGTGGGCGGCATAGTGTTCGTAACGCTCGGCGCTTCCGGCACATTGTGTGCCTTCAGGCTGCTGATGTCGGCACATACGATTGATGTGCTGAACAGTTTGAGGAACGATTACGACCTCAACGAAAACATCCTTACAAGAAAAAGATAAAAACAAAGAGGGGGCTATTGCTCCCTCATGCAACAAAAACGTTTAACATAAAAAACTTACAACTATGGGCATTTTAGAAACAATTTTCTCTAATTCTATGTTTGTGTCTATTTTCAGTGCAGTTGTCGCAAGTGTTATCATCCCTATGGCGATTGCTGCCATAAATAAAAGAAAGAAGGATAGAAAATGGAGAGAAAAGGAAATCAACTCAAAACTTACAGAAGAACTGAAAAGTATAATAGACTCCAAATGCTTTATACAAACATGTGGGCAAGATGCCCCTCCGTATGATTCTGTAAAAGTGGAGAAAAGCGAGGATTGCTGGCTTTTGGTAAATGAACTGTGTAAAATTTGGAACGAAAATCTTCCAGGTAAAAAACGTTATATTATAGTCGGTGGTAGCGGTATGGGGAAATCTGTGTTTTTGGCATCTTTGATAAACGGATATATAAGGAAATATACAGAGACCACTTTGCCCTATTCAATATTTCACTTTCATTTAGGAAATGATGGCGATGTGATAGGCCAGATTACAGAAATAAAAAACAAGTGTAATGCGTCAACGTCTATTCTGATATTAGACGCTCTTGATGAGAATTTGGAGGCAGTTGAATACATAAATGGATTTATGGTAAGACTGGAGGCGGTTACGAATCCTTTTAAGGTGGTGCTAATCACGGTCAGACCGCAACTGTTCCCTAA
>CAVCON010000095.1:0-9087 GCA_963603805.1 Oscillospiraceae bacterium | reverse complement strand
AAGTTATTGAATGAATGCGTATTGCGCGGTTGTAGGGGCGTATTGCATACGCCCTAAACACCACCGCCCGAACTGCACCGCAAGCCGCCGCCACAACATCGCAAATCCGCGCAATTCAGGGCGTATGCCATACGCCCCTACGGCAGTGCAATTTCCTGATTAACCATTGTTTATATATTTGTCGCACATATGGAACACACCATGCGCACCACCGCCCGAACAACTTCGCATACCGCCGTAACTACATTGAAAAACCGCTCATTTCGGGCGAATGTCATTCATCACATAGCGGAAGAAGTTATTGAATGAATGCGTATTGCGCGGTTGTAGGGGCGTATTGCATACGCCCTGTATGCCACCGCACAAACCGCACCGCAAGTCGCCGCCACAACATTGTAAACCGCGCAATTCAGGGCGTATGCAATACGCCCCTACAATTGGTGCAATTCTTTGACAAGCTATGCCTTATGCAATTTTAATTGTTGCACAAAGCCCTACTTGCTATTGTCAGAACACAAACGTCCTTATGAGCCAATAGCAAATTATTCCCACCAAATAGCCAACGAAGGCAATCCAGCTCACGTGCTTCATGTACCAGCCGAACGTTATCTTCTCCAAACCCATGACAACCACGCCCGCCGCGCTGCCTATTATGAGTATGCTTCCGCCCACTCCGGCGCAATAGGCAAGCAGCTGCCAGAAAACGCCGTCGATGGCAAAGTCGCCAGTCGGGGCTATGGGGTACATTCCCATGCAGCCCGCCACGAGGGGTACGTTGTCAACTATCGATGAAAGCACACCTATAATGCCATTCACGAAATAGTGGTTGCCGTTGAACGCCGTGTTGAGTGTGCCGCCCAATGCTGAAAGCACCCCTACCTCTTCGAGGCACGCCACAGCCATAAGTATGCCGAGGAAAAACAGGATGGTGGTTATGTCGATGCGGGAAAGGAGCTTTGACACCCTTTTCTTCATGCCCCCGGTTTCATAAGTGCTGCGCAGGTTGCGGTAGAAAATCTCCGTTACCGTCCACAAAACGCCAAGCACTAACAATACGCCCACAAACGGCGGAAGGTGGGTCAGTGTCTTAAATATGGGGACGAAAATCAATCCGCCCACGCCAATGAAAAACACCGCCTTGCGCTGCCCCGCGGAAAAATCGTCTATCTCCTCTTCGGTAGCCACTGTCTCCTCGGGCGAGACAAGTTCGCCCTTGAGCATAGTCTGCATTATGAGGCCTGGGATTATGAGAGCCACAACCGACGGCACGAGGATTTCTGAAATCACCCCCACAGCGGTAATCATGTTGGCATTCCAGAGCATAATCGTGGTTACGTCGCCGATTGGCGAGAACGCCCCGCCGGCATTCGCCGCTATAATCACGAGCGAGGCATACACAATCCTGTCCTTGTGGTCGGCAACGAGCTTGCGCAAAATCATAATCATCACAATCGAGGTTGTGAGGTTGTCGAGAATTGCCGAAAGCACAAAGGTCATAAAGGCAATTCTCCACATAAGCCCGCGCTTCGACTTTGTGTGCATAACCGACTTAACCCAGTTGAAGCCGCCGTGCTGGTCGACCACCTCCACAACGGTCATTGCGCCCATAAGGAAGAACAGCGTCGTTGCGGTGCTGCCGAGATGCCGTTCGATTATTCCGCTCACAGCCGAGGCTATGCCGTCGTGGGGAACGCCGGGGATGTATTGCCCGGGGTTGAACATATAGAGCGTCCACACCGCCACGAACATCAGCAGCGCAACAGCCGCCTTGTTCACCTTGGTAACACTCTCGAGGGCTATGAAGAGATAGCCCACAATAAACACGATTACTATTAGTGCAGTAAGATTGAGCATACTTGTCCTTGGGTTTGCGTCATTTTAATCCACTCCTTTGAAGTAAGGGGCTTTCGAGGTTTTCGACGGTCCGTTGTTCTCCACGTATGGCCAGTCGTCCTTCCATTTAACTTGGTCAAGCCACACAAGACGCTGCTTTTCGAGAGCTGTACGGAGATAGCCGTGATAAAGCATCCACGTGTCGCCGTTGTCGTCCTCTATCCATTCGGCGTTGTGTCCCGGACCGAGGCATATGTCGTTCGGCAAAAGCAGGTTTTCGTAATTGTCCGGGCTGTCAACCATCCGCTTGCCGTCCTTTGTGAGATAAGGCCCGAAAAGGCTCTTCGAGCGTCCGTATATCAGCTTGTAGGTTACCACATCGTAATTGCCGTTGTCCTGACAGCAGCCGCCGTTTGAACCTATGAGGTAATAATATCCGTTGCGCTTGTGGATGTATGAGCCTTCAAGCTGGGAGTTGCACAATTTCTTCGGCGAAGTTCCCGGCATAACGCGCAAACCGTCGTTGGTGAGCTGTATTATGTAAATGCCCCAATAACTCCCCCAAACCAGGTATTTCTTTCCTCCTTCTTCTATATAAAACTGGTCTATGGAGTTGCCCACGTTAAGGTCGCGCCCCATGAAAACCACGCCACGGTCAACAAAAGGCCCTTCGGGACGCTCGGAGGTTGCCACGCCCACACCGCCTTTCCACATTTCGCCCCACACGCCTATGGAATAGTAGAGCACATACTGGCCGTTGAAATAATTAATGTCGGGAGCCCAAATCATGGCATTTGTGTAGGGGCTGACACACCTGGGGCGCGTAGCCTCTGTGAAAGCCGTGCCCACAAACGTCCAGTCAACGAGGTTGCGCGAACGGTAAATGGGCATACAGTAAGTGTCCTCCGTGCCGTAGAGATAGAAGAAACCGTCCTCGGCGCGTATCACCGTAGGGTCGGGCGTGGACTGCTTAATCACCGGATTGTTGTATATTTTGCGGGCAGCACACTCCCCCATGCCAAGCACCGCAAGGCACACCGCCGCAACCGCAAGCGCAAAACTCCTTATTCGTTTCATAAGAAAAACATTTTTCGGATTGTATATCTAATTGCAAAAAGGCATTCCATGACACAGACCCGCCCAAAGGTTTCCGCATACAAACGTGGGCAAAGGCTGAAGCCAAGAAACATTACCCTAATTTCCTACAAAGATATTTAATTATCCTAACCGCTTCCGCAAAACGAAAAATTTCTTTCACAAAACCGCCGTTTTATTTGTCTTGTTCCGCATTTTGCTTTCCGCAGCTTATAAAAACGCACATCGGGCAGCCATACAAAATGCGGCATTACAGCGGGTCAACATCAAAATATATGTTCACGCGGAACTCGCGCTGCACCTCCGAGGCGCAACTTTTAAGAAACTCCCTCACCTTGCCCGCCGAGGACGAGGGAGGAATTTTGAGCATTATCTGGCGTATGTATTCGAGTTTCACGCGGGACACCGGCGGACTTGCAGGGCCTAACATGTTTTCGCCGAAAACGGGTTGCAGCTTTTCGGCAAGGGCGCGTGCGGCATCGTCGGCGCGGTTGGCGTAGCGGTTTCTTACAAAAACATAAATGAGCCTGCAAAACGGCGGAAACACAAACAGCCCGCGCTCCTGCATCTGCGCCTTGTACATTCGCGCGTAGTCGTTCCTTACCACCTGCGCCACAAGTTCAGATTGCGGTTGCGAAGTTTGCAGAACCACTATGCCCTGCGTGTTCCTGCGCCCCGCCCTGCCAGCAACCTGCGCCATCATCTGGTATGCCCTTTCGTGGCTTCGGAAGTCGGGTATGTTCATCGCCGCATCGGCATTGAGTATTCCCACAACCCTAACCCTGTCGAAATCCAGCCCTTTCGATACCATCTGCGTGCCTATAAGAATGTCGGTGCTGCCGTTGCGGAATGCCGACAAGATGTCGTCGTATGCCGTGCGCCCACGTGTGGTGTCAAGGTCAAGACGTGCGGTGCGCGCCTGGGGAAAAGCCTCCTTCACATCCGCCTCCACCTGTTCGGTCCCCACTCCGTGGTCTCCTATATGCGTACCTCCGCATTTCGGGCAAGCATCCGGCACCCTGTATGTCGCGCCGCAGTAGTGGCAGGAAAGGCGGTTGAAAGTTTTGTGCCAGGTGAGGCTCACATCACACTTCTCGCATTTTGGAATCCAACCGCAGTCGCGGCATTCGAGATAGGAGGCGTAGCCCCTGCGGTTCTGGAACAAAATTATCTGCTGCCGCGCCGCAAGAGCCTTTCCCATTTCGCTTAAAAGTTCGGGCGACAGCGAAGTTTTCATAATCTTCTTGCGGCGCAGTTCCTTTACATCCTCCACGCGAATTTCGGGCAGCAGCACGTCGCCGTACCTTTCGGAAAGAGTTACGAGCGCATACTTGCCCGCCTTGGCGTTTGAATAAGTTTCAAGGCTTGGTGTGGCTGTGCCGAGAACGGTTTTCGCCCCCTGCATCGAGGCAAGGACTATCGCCACATCGCGGGCGTTGTATCGCGGTGCAGGGTCTTCCTGCTTGTACGACGGTTCGTGCTCCTCGTCAACTATGACAAGTCCCAAGTTTCTGTGGGGAAGAAACAGCGAACTCCTGACCCCGACAATCAGGCGATAGGGCTTCGGGGACATTTGCTTTTTCCAAATTTCCACCCTTTCGTTGTCGGGGAACTTGGAATGGTAAACACCCATTTCGTCTCCGAAGAACAGCCTAAGACGGTTTGTTATCTGGGTGGTGAGGGCTATTTCGGGCAGCAAATACAGCACACTCCGCCCTGCGGCAAGGGCGCGTGCAATCAAATGGATGTATATTTCGGTTTTCCCGCTCGAGGTTACGCCGTGAAGCAAACAGACATCTTTTGTCGCAAACGAAGCCGCAATTGCATCGTATGCGCACTTCTGCGGCTTTGAAAGCGGCTGGGGCGGCATACATTCGCGCTTTTCGCTTTTAAGTCGGGTTACGTCAACTTTTATTACCTGCAACACGCCGTTTTTCTGGAGGGTTTTCAGCGAACTCGGACTTGCCACCTTAGTCAGTGCCGCCTTGGCAACCGGGCACAGTATGTTGCGGTTTTTAAGCTTTATCGCCGCCACGGCGGAACTCATCTTCAAGTATTCCTCAAGCAGCTTGATTTGCGCCTCATGCTTTCCAAGCGAGATTTTAAGCTCCTCCAGCTTCTTTTCATTGAAAAACTCTTTCGCCAGCTCAACCCTCGTCTCCTGCCTCGGCTTGTATTTCGCCGCCACAACCTCGTTCACCCTCACGACATCCTTGTCGTAGAGCGAGCGCACGGTTGTCATTATATTCTTGCTGCCAGTTTTGTTTTCAAGTACGCTTATGCTTGTTTTGCCTTCTGCTGCAAGAACGTCCGCCACCTTTTGCTCCAAAGGCGTAAGCACAGCATTTCCGTCGTCATCTGGATTTAGGGAAACAACGCTCTCGCTTGCCAGTTTCATTCCCGCAGGCATCGCCGCCGTCATCACCTCGCCAAGCGAACAAAGGTAGTAGCCGGCAATCCATTTCCAGAAAGAAATCTGCGCAGGGGTTACAACAGGGGCAGCGTCTATGACCTCGGCAACGGGCTTCACCTCAAAACCTCCACCGGGTGCGTTGCCGTGGACGCTTGCCACTATCGCCGAATATTTCTTCCGCACGCCGAACTCCACCACCACGCGCCCGCCAACCACAACATCCCGCTCCATTTCGGGCGGGATGCTATATGTGAAGCACCCATCCAAAGGAACAGGCACTATTACGTCGGCGTACCTCATTATATATTATATGGTATGGTTTCGGTGCGGCAGTTTTTTATTTCTGGTCGTATGCGTGTTTGGGATAGTCCACTGTGTAGTGAAGCCCACGGCTTTCCTTGCGCTCTATAGCCATGCGCGTTATCAGGTAGCCCACATTTATCATGTTGCGCAGCTCGCAGATGTCCCGCGTTGCCTTTACGCGCTTGAAAAGCTCCTCTGTCTCCTCATACAGAAGGTCAAGGCGCGTCCACGCACGGTGAAGGCGGAGGTCGGAACGCACAATGCCCACATAGTTCGACATGGTTTGCCCCACTTCCTTAACGTCCTGCGCAATCAGCACCTTTTCCTCGTTGGTCATAGTGCCGGTGTCGTTCCATTCCGGCACATTGTCATTAAATCCGTATTCACCGATGTGCGCCAGACTGTGGTCGGCGGCAGCCTTTGCGTAAACCACCGCCTCGATGAGCGAGTTGCTTGCAAGGCGGTTGCCTCCGTGCAAACCCGTACACGAGCATTCGCCAACGGCATACAGGCGGCGGATTGATGAACAGGCGTTGCAGTCAACCTTTATGCCGCCGCAAAGATAGTGGGCGCAGGGAGCGACAGGAATGTACTCCTTTGTTATGTCAATTCCTATTGACAGGCATTTCTTGTATATGTTCGGGAAATGCTTCTTTGTCTCCTCGGGGTCTTTGTGGGTAACGTCAAGGCAAACATGGTCGAGACCGTGGATTTTCATCTCGTGGTCTATTGCCCGCGCCACTATGTCGCGAGGGGCGAGCGACAGGCGTTTGTCGTATTTCTGCATGAACTCCTCTCCGTTCGGCAGTTTCAGTATGCCGCCATAGCCACGCATGGCCTCGGTTATGAGGTATGCGGGATGGGTCTCGCCGGGATGAAACAGCGCGGTGGGATGAAATTGTATGAACTCCATGTCCTTCACCGTTGCCTTGGCGCGGTATGCCATTGCTATGCCGTCGCCGGTGGCTATGTTGGGGTTGGTGGTGGTGACATATACAGCCCCCGCCCCGCCAGTTGCGAGAACGGTTACTTTCGACAGTATTGTGTCGATGCGCTTTGTGTCGGGGTCGAGCACGTATGCGCCGTAGCATTCAATGTCGGGCGTGCGGCGCGTTACCTCTATGCCAAGGTGGTGCTGCGTTATGATTTCCACGGCAAAATGGTTCTCTAGCACGCAGATGTTCGGCTCATGTTTCACTGCCTCTATAAGACCGCGCTGTATCTCAAAGCCGGTGTCGTCGGCGTGGTGGAGTATGCGGAACTCCGAATGCCCGCCCTCGCGGTGCAGGTCGAAGCTGCCGTCGCTTTTCTTGTCAAACTGCACGCCATTCTCCACGAGGAACTTTATGCCCTCGGGCGCACCTTTCACCACCTGCTCCACAGCTTTCGGGTCGCTTATGTAATCGCCGGCAATCATCGTGTCCTTGATGTGCTTCTCGAAATTGTCGAGCTTCAGGTTTGTAACCGACGCAACCCCGCCCTGCGCCTTGGCGGTGTTTGCCTCCTCGAGCGTTGTCTTGCATATGAGAGCCACTTTGCCCTTGCCGCTGCGTGCCACTTTGAGGGCGTAGCTCATTCCCGCCACACCCGAGCCTATAACCAGGAAATCAAACTTGCGAATCATTGTTCTGCTTTCTGTTTTTATCGTGCTACAAAACTACTGAAAAATGAGCGTTCCCATGATTTTTGCCGCCGAAAAAACGAGATTTTTTATTGTGCGCGTCCAAAACCCAAGGTGGCATTTGCACGGCGCGGCGGTTTTGCAAACCGCGCCAAAAGGCTTGCGGCGCGGGCGTTTACTGAAAAATTTAGTAATTTTGCAACCCGATGAAACTAAGATACTTCGTTTTAGGCATATTGTCCCTCGCGCTCCCGCTGCACGGCGGTGCGCAAACTGTAATACCCCTTTCCCCCGCCGACACCACGGTTGTGGTGCAGGGCGACTCGGTTGTTGCCGCCGAAGACAGCGTTATTACTGCCGGGGATTCGCTTCTGCCGTGGGTGCAAAGAGTAAGACAGCGCATAGACCGCCTCGTGTCCGCCCCCATGTTCGAAACCTCGTTCACGGGGATAGGAGTGTATGACATCACAGCCGACTCGCTCGTGTATTCCAAGGACATACGCCAGACCATGCGCCCTGCAAGCACAGCCAAGGTGCTCACCGCAATCACCGCGCTCCAGCAGCTCGGCGGCTCATACCGCTTCGAAACGTCGCTCTATACCGAGGGGGCGGTGGAGGACTCCGTGCTGAAAGGCAACGTATATATAAAGGCGGGCATGGACCCCATGTTCGGACACGACGATATGCGTGCCTTTGCCGCAGCAATAAGAGAACTGGGCATAGACAGCATTGCCGGGGAGATAAGGGCGGACGTTTCCGTGAAAGACACCCTGAAATGGGGCGAGGGATGGTGCTGGGACGACGATATGCCCCCTTTGCGCGCCCTGCTCTACAACGGCAGGGACAGGTTCATGGACGAATTTTTCAGCGCACTCTCCGAACAGGGCGTAAGGTTCACACCGGACTATTCCATTAAGAAGATTGGCACAGCCAAGTGCGTCATAACACGATACCACACCATAGACCAGATACTCATGCCCATGCTCAAGGAGAGCGACAACACATACGCCGAGTCGCTTTTCTACCAGCTCGGGGCGCAGGACAGGCGCGACTACGCTGGGGCAAAGCTTTCGGCGGCAAAGGTGAAGGCTATGATTTCGCGCATGGGGCTTGACGCATCACGCTATGTGATTGCTGACGGCAGCGGCGTTTCTCTCTACAACTACGCCTCGCCCGAACTGCTGATGAAGGCACTTGTGTACGCCCGCTCGCGCTCGAACATTTACGACCACCTTTACCCCGCCCTGCCAGTGGCGGGAGTTGACGGCACGCTCGAAAGGCGGATGCGCGGCACTGCGGCACAGTATAACGTACACGCCAAAACCGGCACGCTCGAAGGGGTGATCACCCTCGCAGGATACGCCACATCGCCCGAAGGCCACGAACTCGCCTTTGCCATATTCAACCAAGGCGTGCTTCACGACCGCAACGCACGCAATTTCCAAGACCGCGTTTGCCGTGCAATAACCGAAAATTAAGGCACATTTGCCATTGTTCACGCAACGCACTGAACGACAACATTTTGCCCTATTTTTACAAAACTCTTGCAAGTGTCTGGAAAACAAACGCTTGCAAGTGGCGAAAAAAGGTCTGATGTAATTTGAATTATATCAGACATAATTTTTTCTATGTCCTATGTAGTTTTTCCTACATCAAATGTAATTTTAGCGGGATTGGTTTTGCGCGAATTGTAGGGGCGTATTGCATACGCCCTGTATGCCACTGCTTGAACAACATCGCGAACCGTTGGCATTGCATCGCAAATTGGCGCAATTCAGGGCGTATGCAATACGCCCCTACAAGCGGTGCAATTTATTGATTA
>CAVCON010000094.1:2872-9174 GCA_963603805.1 Oscillospiraceae bacterium | reverse complement strand
CATTTGGACTTTGCCTTTTATCGGCGGAGTCCTTTTTGTTTTGATGATGCCAATGTATTGTTTTCACACACATTTCATTCCGCCCAAAACAAAAAAACTCCCCACGGCAGTAATGCCTCGGGGAGTTTTTACATTCTATTGAGACTTTATCAGATTGTCGGAGTTGGAGCATCGATATTATCGTCCTCCATTTCGTCTATCTGCTTGTTCTTCTTGTCATACATTGCCTGTTCGTAGTCGTCGCGGTCGAGAACTATCAGTTTGTTGAACTGGCGCATACCTGTTCCGGCAGGAATAAGGTGTCCGCAAATAACGTTCTCCTTCATGCCCTCGAGCGGGTCAACCTTTCCGCGAATGGCTGCATCGTTGAGCACCTTGGTGGTTTCCTGGAAAGAAGCCGCCGACATGAAGCTCTTTGTCTGCAACGCCGCACGGGTGATGCCCTGAAGTATCTGGTTTGATGTGGCAGCCACCGCATCGCGTGCCTCCACAAGGCGGAGGTCCTTGCGCTTGAGCATTGAGTTTTCATCGCGGAGCTTGCGCACCGTAACAATCATACCCTTCTTGAGGTTCTCGCTGTCGCCGGCATCGGTAACAACCTTCTTGCCCCAAATGCGGTCGTTCTCCTCGGAGAAGTCTATCTTGTCCACAATCTCCTTTTCGAGGAACATTGTGTCTCCCGGATCAACAATCTGAACCTTGCGCATCATCTGGCGGACGATAACCTCGAAGTGCTTGTCGTTGATTTTAACGCCCTGCAAACGGTAAACGTCCTGAACCTCGTTGACAATGTATTCCTGAACGGCGGTAGGACCTTTGATGGCAAGAATGTCATCGGGGGTTGTAGAGCCGTCGGAAAGCGGAGTTCCGGCACGGACAAAGTCGTTTTGCTGTACAAGTATCTGTTTTGACAGAGGCACAAGATACTTCTTCACCTCGCCTATCTTGGACGTAACTATAATTTCGCGGTTTCCGCGCTTCACGCCGCCCATGGTGATTTCGCCGTCGATTTCGGAAACCACAGCGGGATTGGACGGGTTGCGGGCCTCGAAGAGTTCGGTAACACGCGGCAGACCGCCGGTGATGTCGCCCGCCTTGCTCGTGGCACGCGGTATCTTGACAAGCACCTCGCCTGCCTTGACAGCCTGACCGTCCTCTACTGTGAGGTGGCCGCCGATTGGCAGGTTGTAAGAACGGAGCAATTCGCCGTTCTCGTCAACGATGTGGCAGGTCGGCACACGCGATTTCTCTTTTGACTCGATGATGATCTTCTCGCTAAGTCCCGTAGCCTCATCGGTTTCAACACGGAATGTTACGTTGTCGAGAACGTCCTCAAACTTAATCTTGCCGCCAACTTCGGTTACGATTACTGCATTGAAAGGATCCCACTTTGCTATAAGCGTGCCTTTTTCAACCACATCGCCCTCGTTTACGAAAAGTTCCGCGCCGTAAGGCACATTCTGGGTGGAGATTGCTATGCCGGTATTCTCATCAACAAAACGCACTTCGGCAAGACGACCAACTACAATCTTTCCTGTAGAGCCGTCATCGTGGGTTATGTCGATTGTGTGGAGTTCGTCAAATTCCAGACGCGAGTTGTGCTTCGACGTAATGGTTGCGTTTGCCGCTGCATTGGCAGCCACACCGCCGGCGTGGAACGTACGGAGTGTAAGCTGCGTACCCGGCTCGCCGATAGACTGGGCAGCGATAACGCCCACAGCCTCGCCAAGCTGAACCATACGGCCTGTTGCAAGGTTGCGGCCGTAGCACTTCTGGCATACGCCGTGCTTGCTCTCACAAGTCAGTACGGAGCGGATTTCAACGCTTTCAATCGGGGATTTCTCTATCTCCTCGGCAAGCACCTCGGTGATTTCCTCACCGGCTGAAACAATGAGTTTGCCGGTTGAGGGATTGTATATGTCGTGAACAGACACACGTCCGAGAATACGGTCGGAGAGCGATGATATAACCTCATCGCCGTCCTTGAGAGCCGTGCATACAAGACCGCGAAGCGTTCCGCAATCCTCCTCGGTGATGATCACATCGTGCGACACGTCAACAAGACGGCGCGTAAGATAACCTGCATCGGCTGTTTTAAGAGCGGTGTCAGCAAGACCCTTGCGGGCACCGTGGGTTGAGATGAAGTACTCGAGCACAGACATACCCTCCTTGAAGTTGGAGAGAATAGGATTCTCGATAATCTGCGCACCCTCCGCACCGGCTTTTTGGGGCTTGGCCATAAGACCACGCATACCTGCAAGCTGGGCAATCTGGTCGGCAGAACCACGGGCTCCCGAGTCGAGCATCATGAACACGGCATTGAAACCGCCGTCCGCACTCGACATCTGCTCCATAAGGGTTTTCTTCAAGTCGGTGTTGACGTGAGTCCAGGCATCGATAACCTGATTGTATCGTTCGTTGTCGGTTATGAAACCCATATTATAGTTGCTCGTAATCTGGTCAACCTCGCTGTTACCGCGCTCAACGATTTCCTTCTTTTCGGCAGGAATGATAATATCGTCAAGGTTGAACGAGAGACCTGCAAGGTACGCCATTTTGTAACCGAGGTTCTTGATACCGTCAAGGAACTCGCAGGCCCTTGCCATACCAACGGTCTTTATAACGAGCGAAATGATGTCGCGGAGCGATTTCTTGGATATGAGCTTGTTGATAAAGCCGCATTCCTCGGGAATGATCTCGTTTACAATCACACGTCCTACGGATGTTTCCACAAGGTGTTTCTCGGGAATGCCGTCCTCGTTTATATCGTTTACAAGCACCTTTACCGGGGCGTGTACGTCAACGCGCTTCTCGTTGTATGCTATGATAGCCTCCTCAGGACCGTAGAATGTCAATCCCTCGCCCTTGCTGCCGGGGCGCAGCTTGGTTATGTAGTAAAGACCAAGCACCATATCCTGTGAGGGCACTGTTATAGGAGCACCGTTTGCAGGATTAAGGATGTTGTGGCTCTGGAGCATAAGAACCTGCGCCTCGATGACAGCCTCGTTGCTCAAAGGCAAATGCACAGCCATCTGGTCGCCGTCGAAGTCGGCGTTGAACGGTGTACAAGCCAGCGGGTGCAACTGGATAGCCTTACCCTCAATGAGTCTTGGCTGGAACGCCTGAATACTCAAACGGTGGAGTGTCGGCGCACGGTTTAGAAGCACCGGGTGTCCCTTCATCACATATTCGAGAATATCCCAAATTATAGGATCGTGGCGGTCGATTATCTTCTTCGCGCTCTTCACCGTCTTGACAACACCGCGCTCGATGAGCTTGCGTATGATAAACGGCTTGTAAAGCTCCGCCGCCATAAGCTTGGGAAGACCGCACTCGCCCATCTTCAGCTCCGGGCCAACCACAATAACGGAACGTGCGGAATAGTCAACACGCTTACCGAGGAGATTCTGGCGGAAACGTCCGGGCTTTCCTTTGAGCGCATCGGAGAGAGATTTCAGCGGACGGGCCGACTCGCTCTTTACGGCACTGCTCTTGCGAGAATTGTCGAACAAGCTGTCAACGGCTTCCTGAAGCATACGTTTCTCGTTGCGGAGAATCACTTCGGGGGCCTTTATCTCTATAAGGCGTTTGAGACGGTTGTTGCGTATAAGCACGCGGCGGTAGAGGTCGTTGAGGTCGGAAGTTGCAAAGCGTCCTCCGTCAAGCGGTACAAGCGGGCGGAGTTCGGGCGGAGTTACAGGAATAATGTTCATGATCATCCACTCGGGCTTGTTGCGCCCACGGCTTGAACGGAATGCCTCCACAACCTGCAAACGCTTCAACGCTTCGGTCTTGCGCTGCTGCGAAGTGTCGTTGTTGGCGCGGTCGCGAAGTTCATACGAGAGCGAATCGAGGTCTATGGTCTTCAGAAGATCATAAATGGCCTCGCCACCCATCTTGGCGATGAACTTGTTGGGGTCGCTATCGTCGAGATATTGGTTATCCTTGGGCAGTTTGTCGAGCAAGTCAAGGTATTCGTCCTCGGTGAGGAGATCCATCTTGCTGACACCCATTTCATCGTCCTCGTTCTTTTTCTCAAGGATACCGGGCTGAATAACCACATAACGTTCGTAGTATATTATCATGTCGAGCTTCTTGGTGGGAATGCCAAGAAGATAACCAATCTTGTTGGGCAGCGAGCGGAAATACCAGATATGCGCCACAGGGACTACAAGCTGGATGTGTCCGCAACGGTCGCGGCGCACCTTCTTTTCCGTTACCTCAACACCGCAACGGTCGCAGACAATGCCCTTGTAGCGGATGCCCTTATATTTTCCGCAATGGCACTCATAGTCCTTTGTAGGACCAAAAATGCGCTCGCAGAAAAGACCGTCGCGCTCGGGCTTGTAGGTGCGGTAGTTAATGGTTTCCGGTTTCAAAACCTCGCCATACGAATTTTCCAAAATCTCTTCGGGTGAAGCAAGACCTATGGAAATCTTCGAAAACTGACTCTTTATCTTGTTTTCTTTCTTGAAAGCCATGTTATGTTTGTATATGATATTGAAAAAGAGTTCTTATTATTATTCGAGTGATACGCTCAAGCCCAATCCCTGAAGCTCGTGGAGCAGCACATTGAGAGATTCGGGAATGCCCGGAGTGCCAATGGGATCGCCCTTGACGATGGATTCGTAAGCCTTGGCGCGACCCATAACATCGTCACTCTTTATTGTAAGCATTTCCTGAAGCACGTGAGAAGCTCCAAACGCCTCGAGTGCCCAAACCTCCATTTCTCCAAAACGCTGTCCACCGAACTGGGCCTTACCGCCAAGCGGCTGCTGGGTGATGAGAGAGTACGGGCCGATAGAGCGGGCGTGCATCTTGTCCTCCACCATGTGTCCGAGTTTGAGCATATAGGTAACACCCACGGTAGCCTTTTGGTCAAACGGTTCGCCTGTTTCGCCATCGTAAAGCTGCATTGAGCAGTAACGCGGCAAACCGGCCTTGTCTGTCCATTCGCACAGGTCGTCAAGCTTTGCGCCATCGAAAATAGGAGTACTGAACTTGACACCGAGGCGGCGGCCCGCAGCACCGAGAATAGCCTCGAATATCTGACCGAGGTTCATACGTGAAGGCACGCCAAGAGGATTGAGCACGATGTCAACAGGACGGCCGTCCGCAAGGAACGGCATATCTTCCTGACGCACAATCTTGGAAACAATACCCTTATTGCCGTGGCGACCTGCCATCTTGTCGCCCACGCCAATCTTACGTTTTTTGGCAATGTAAACCTTAGCCATTTGGATAATGCCGGAAGGCAGCTCGTCGCCAATTGTAATGGCAAACTTGTTGCGCTTGAGCTGGGCATCCATTATATTGAACTTCTTGAGATAGTTCAATATAAGTTTTTGGATTAGTTCGTTCTTATCAGCGTCTGAAGTCCACTTGCTAAGCTGGACTGCCGTGTAGTCAACGTTTTCAAGGATTTCCTTCTTGAACTTTGCACCTTTGGCTATAAGCTCGACGCCAGTGTTGTCCTTTACGCCCTGTGAGGTGCGCCCCTTGGTGAGAACGAGAAGTTTTTCTACAAGAACAGACTTCAACTCATTAGTTTCCGCCTCGAATTTCTTGTCAAGCTTTTCCAGTTCAACCTTGTCGGCAGCCTTTGAAGCACGTGTCTTCATTGCCTTTGAGAACAAACGGCGGTCTATCACCACACCGCTAAGCGACGGATTAGCCTTCAACGAGGCATCCTTAACATCGCCAGCCTTGTCGCCAAAGATTGCACGGAGAAGTTTCTCCTCGGGCGAAGGATCGCTTTCTCCCTTAGGAGTGATTTTACCTATCAGTATATCTCCCGGTTCAACTCGTGCGCCAATACGGATAATTCCGTTATCGTCCAAGTCTTTGGTTGCCTCTTCGCTTACGTTAGGAATATCATTGGTAAGCTCCTCCACTCCACGCTTTGTTTCGCGCACTTCGAGTGAGAACTCGTCTATATGAACGGAAGTCAGGATATCCTCGCGAACACAACGCTCGCTAAGGACAATTGCATCCTCATAGTTGTAACCCTTCCAAGGCATATAAGCTACAAGAAGGTTGCGACCCAACGCCAGCTCTCCCTTTTCCGTAGCATAGCCCTCGGTCAGGATATCGCCTTTCTTTACACGCTGCCCTTTTACACAAATCGGGCGGAGGTCAACAACCATATTCTGGTTGGTGCGGCGGAACTTGGGTATCTTATAAACTTTGAGTGCGGGATCAAAGCTCACGAACTCTTCGTCCTCCGTGCGGTCGTACAGAATGTCAATATGGTTGGCATCTACATAGTCAACCACGCCATCGCCCTCTGCCGTAATCATGGT
>CAVCON010000094.1:892-2803 GCA_963603805.1 Oscillospiraceae bacterium | reverse complement strand
TCATGGTGCGGGAGTTTTCGCATACCTGCTTCTCAATTCCAGTTCCCACAATCGGGGCTTCATTATGAATAAGAGGAACAGCCTGACGCATCATGTTTGAACCCATGAGTGCACGGTGAGCATCGTCATGTTCCAAGAACGGAATGAGCGCGGCGGCTATTGACGCAATCTGCTGCGGAGCAACATCCATGAGGTCAACCTCTGAAGGCGGCACAACAGGATAGTCAGCATCGCGGCGACATTTAACCTTAGTGCGGATAAATGTTCCATCATCGTTCAGCGGTGCATTGCCCTGTCCGATAATCTTCTCTTCCTCCTCCTCTGCCGAGAGATATACAATGTGGTCGTTGTTAAGATCCACTTTCGAATCCTTAACCACCCTATACGGAGTCTCTATGAAGCCAAGGCTGTCTATCTTGGCGTAAACGCAAAGCGATGAGATTAGTCCGATGTTCGGACCTTCAGGAGACTCAATAGGACAAAGGCGGCCGTAATGGGTGTAATGCACGTCGCGAACCTCGAACCCGGCACGCTCACGCGAAAGACCGCCAGGGCCAAGAGCCGAAAGACGACGCTTGTGGGTTACTTCGGCAAGCGGGTTGGTTTGGTCCATGAACTGTGAAAGAGGGTTCGTTCCGAAGAACGAATTAATCACTGACGATATAGTCTTTGTGTTAATAAGGTCGGTCGGAGTGAAAACCTCGTTGTCGCGAACATTCATGCGCTCGCGAATTGTGCGGCTCATACGTGCCAAACCTATTGCAAACTGGTTTGCCAATTGCTCACCCACAGTACGCACACGACGGTTACTCAAATGGTCAATGTCGTCCACTGTGGCCTTTGAGTTAATGAGTCTGATGAGATATTTAATAATCTCGATTATATCTTCCTTGGTAAGCACGCGGACACTCATGTCCGTATCAAGTCCAAGTTTTTTGTTTATTCTGTAACGTCCTACCTCGTCAAGGTCATAACGTTTGTCGGAAAAGAACAAGCCGTTGATGACTTCGCGTGCGCTCGCATCATCGGCGGGGTCTGCATTACGAAGCTGACGGTATATATAAAGGACTGCCTCCTTTTCTGAATTGCAAGGGTCTTTTTTAAGAGTGTTGAACACAATTGAGTAGTCAAGGCTGTCCGCAGACTCCTCCCTGTGTACAAGTATTGTCTTTTCTCCACTATCAATAATTGCGGGAATATTCTCCTCGTTGATTTCCATTTCGCGATCGAGAACCACCTCGTTACGTTCAATGGACACAACCTCACCCGTATCTTCGTCAACAAAATCTTCAACCCAGCTCTTAAGAACCCTGGCTGCGATTTTACGGCCTATGCACTTCTTCAAATTAGCCTTGTTGACCTTTACATTCTCTGCAAGATTGAATATGTCGAGTATGTCTTTGTCGGTTTCAAAGCCGATTGCACGCAAGAGCGTTGTTACCGGCAACTTTTTCTTACGGTCGATGTAGGCATACATCACATTGTTTATGTCCGTGGCAAACTCAATCCACGAACCCTTGAACGGAATTATACGTGCAGAATAAAGCTGTGTGCCATTTGCATGTATGCTCGAACCGAAGAATACGCCCGGAGAGCGGTGAAGCTGTGAAACAACCACTCGTTCCGCGCCATTGATAACGAATGTTCCATAATCGGTCATGTATGGTATAGGACCGAGAAATACATTTTGCACAACCGTATCAAAATCTTCATGACCAGGGTCGGTGCAGTATAGCTTTAGTTTGGCCTTCAAGGGGACGTTGTAGGTCAGTCCGCGTTCAAGGCACTCCTCAATCGAATAGCGCGGAGAATCGATTGAATAGTCGAGAAATTCCAAGACGAAATTATTGCGCGTGTCGGCAATGGGGAAGTTCTCTGCAAAAACCTTGTAAAGTCCGTCATTCTTGCGCT
>CAVCON010000094.1:0-807 GCA_963603805.1 Oscillospiraceae bacterium | reverse complement strand
CCTCTGGCGGAGTGTCAAGCTGCAAGAAATCGCGGAACGATTTTATCTGAACGTCAAGAAAGTCCGGAAATGGCATCGGCTCTTTTACCGATGCAAAATTTACTCTCTGATTTACAATTTTTGAGGACATTCGTTATATATTAATTGTATGATTTTTTAATACGCAAAAAAGTTAAGAACCCTCTACCAGAGGATCCTTAACTATATTTTCCGAGTTAAACAGGTTACTTAACCTCAACCTCAGCTCCTGCAGCCTCAACAGCCTTCTTGAGAGCTTCAGCCTCTTCCTTAGCAACGCCTTCCTTCAATTTTGAGGGAGCTGCATCAACGAGATCCTTAGCTTCCTTCAAACCGAGACCGCAAGCTTCCTTAACAGCCTTCACAACCTGAAGTTTTGCGCTGCCTGCACTCTTAAGAATTACGTCAAAAGCTGTCTTCTCTTCAACAGCCTCGCCAGCTGCGGCGGGACCTGCTGCTACAGCAACTGCTGCTGCGGCCGGCTCGATTCCATACTCGTCCTTGAGAACCTGAGCTAACTCGTTTACTTCTTTTACTGTCAAATTTACCAATTCTTCAGCAATAGCTTTAATATCTGCCATTTTAATTCTATTTTTATTGTTTTTATTCTACTTAATTTTTATTCGGGACGTTCGCCCAGTGTTTTTAATACCCCATGTATGGTGTGTCCACCACTCTGGAGCGCAGAGATGACATTTTTCGTCGGCGACTGCAACAGAGCAACGATTTCGGCAATAACCTCGTTCTTGCTCTTCAGTGCTATCAAAGCGTCAAGGTTTTCAGCACCTA
>CAVCON010000093.1:0-9428 GCA_963603805.1 Oscillospiraceae bacterium | reverse complement strand
TGAATTATATCAGACATAATTTTTTCTACATAGGACATAGTTTTTCCTACATCAGATGTAGTTTTCGGGGTGTTTTGAAAAGAGCAATCGTTTTTGGTTTTGCGGAAATTATATGAACGGTGTATGTTGCTTGTTGATTGCAACGGTATATATGTAGGGGCGTATTGCATACGCCCTGTACGCCACCGCATAAACCGCACCGCAAAGCACCATCGCGACATTACAAACCCACGCAATTCAGGGCGTATGCAATACGCCCCTACAAACGGTGCAATTATTAATTTACTGTGCTTCTATTTCTCTGTTAGCCAACTCTCACGGCGGATTTCTAAATCATTCCAAGCCCAATCCGCTTAGTTGCTTCTTGTTGTATGGGTTCTCTGTTACGAGTTTGTATTTTACTTTACCAAACATACTTCGCGCTATAATTTGCAATGTAGGTTGCTTTTTGCATTCTGCACACTGGTTGAACCTTTCCCTTGTGGTTTTGCGTCTTTACACTAACCGCAACCGTGAGATCTGATTTCGCTTTCTTGTAATCTGAAAACAGCCCGCACACAATCAGTGCGCGGGCTGTCATTGTTTATTGCCTTTGGATGATTACTCGCCGAGCGACCAATCTTCCTTGGTTTTGCGGATGTATGTTGCGTAGCGGCGTTTTGCTGCTGCCTCTGCGGCGTCGAAGAGTTCCTGTGCCTCTGCGGGACGTGCCTTCTTCAGTGAAAGATAACGCACCTCGCCGTTGAGGAAGTCCTGGAACTTGCTCCAGTCAGGCTCTTTGCTGTCGAGAGAGAACGGGTTCTTGCCCTCGTTTTCGAGTTCGGGGTTGAAACGCCACAGATGCCAGTAGCCGCATTCCACTGCGCGTGCCTCCTCTGCCTGCGAACGGCCCATGCCGCCCTTTATCTTCAGGCCGTGGTTGATACACGGAGCGTAGGCAATCACGAGTGAAGGACCGTGGTAAGCCTCTGCCTCGCGGAATGCCTTGAGGCACTGTGCCTGGTCTGCACCCATTGCAACCTGCGCCACGTAAACATATCCGTATGTGGTCTGCATAAGGCCAAGGTCTTTCTTGGTGATGCGCTTGCCCTGTGCCGCAAACTGCGCGATAGCACCGATAGGCGTGGACTTGGATGCCTGACCGCCGGTGTTGGAGTAAACCTCGGTGTCGAGCACAAGTATGTTCACGTCTTCGCCCGAAGCGAGCACATGGTCGAGTCCGCCGTAGCCTATGTCGTAGCTTGCACCGTCGCCGCCGATAATCCACTGGCTGCGCTTGGTGAGGAAGTGTTCAAGGCTTGCGAGTTCTTCCATCTTCTTGCAGTCGCCCTTCTTTGCCTCAATCATAGGAATGAGTTTCTCGCCGGCTGCGCGTGAGCCTTCAGCGTCCTCACGGTTTTCAATCCATTCCTTTGCAGCAGCCTTGTATTCATCGGAAGCCTTGTCGCAGGTGAGCTGCTCTTCGAGTATCGACTGTATGCGGTTGCGCATTTTCTTGTTTGCAAGGGTCATACCCATGCCAAATTCGCAGAAGTCCTCGAACAGGGAGTTTGCCCATGCGGGACCCTGGCCTTTGGCGTTCTTGCAATATGGTGTGGAGGGGATTGAGCCGGAGTAGATTGATGAGCAGCCTGTGGCGTTGGCAACTATTTCGCGGTCGCCGAAGAGCTGCGAGATGAGCTTCACGTAAGGAGTTTCGCCGCATCCCGAACAAGCGCCGGAGAACTCGAACAGTGGCTGTGCGAACTGCGAGTTCTTGGGGTTTGACTTGATGTCAACGAGGTCCTGCTTCGAGGTAACTTTCTTAACGCAGTATTCCCAGTTCTCCGCCTCGCCAAGCTGGCCTTCAAGCGGAACCATTGTGAGAGCCTTTTCGCCTTTCTTGCCCGGGCATACATCGGCGCAGTTGCCGCAGCCGAGGCAGTCGAGAACGTCAACCTGCTGAACGTAGTGCATACCCTTCATTGCCTTGGGCGCAAGCATATCGAGAGTCTTGCCCTTGAAATCCTTGGCTTCCTCGTCTGTCATTACGAACGGACGTATTGCAGCGTGGGGGCAGCAGAATGCGCACTTGTTGCACTGGATGCAGTTGTCGGCGTTCCACACGGGAACGAATGCAGCCACGCCGCGCTTTTCGTAAGCGGCAGTGCCCTGCTCCCAAGTTCCGTCGATAGAGGGCTTGTAAGCCGACACGGGGAGAAGATCGCCATTCTGCGCGTTGATGGGACGCACAAGTTTTGAAATGTATTCCGGCTCGTCGCGCTTGATTTCCTCGTCCTCGGGAAGATTTGCCCATGCGGGGTCAACGGCAAGCTGTTTGTACTCGCTACCGCGCTCAACGGCCTGGAAGTTCTTGTCAACAACATCCTGGCCTTTCTTGCCGTAGCTCTTAACTATGAACTTCTTCATCTGCTCTACGGCAAGGTCAACGGGGATTACCTCGGTGATGCGGAAGAATGCCGACTGGAGAATTGTGTTCGTCCTGTTGCCGAGACCGATTTCCTGCGCAATCTTCGTGGCGTTGATATAGTAAACGGTGATGTTGTTGTTCGCAAAGTAACGTTTGATGTGGTTGGGCAGGTTGTTCGCAAGTTCTTCGCCCTCCCAAATGGTGTTGAGAAGGAATGTGCCGTTCTTGCGGAGACCACGGATAACGTCGTACATATGCAGGTAAGCCTGAACGTGGCAAGCCACGAAGTTCGGCGTCTTTATCTGATAAGTGGAACGTATTGGGGTGTCGCCGAAACGCAGGTGCGAGCAAGTGAAGCCGCCGCTCTTCTTCGAGTCGTACGAGAAGTATGCCTGGCAATATTTCTGCGTGTTGTCGCCGATAATCTTGATTGAGTTCTTGTTTGCGCCCACTGTTCCGTCTGCGCCAAGCCCGTAGAATTTTGCTTCGAATATTCCCTCGCCGCCGAGAGCCTTTTCCTCCTCAAGGGGAAGCGAGGTGAATGTAACGTCGTCAACAATGCCGAGCGTGAAGTGGTTCTTGGGTTCGGGCAGGTTGAGGTTGTCGTAAACGGAGATTATCATTGTGGGCGTGGTGTCGCAGCTGCCCAGACCGTAGCGTCCGCCGACGATGAGCGGCTGGTTCTTCTTTCCGTAGAAAGCGTCGCGCACGTCAAGGTAAAGCGGTTCGCCCTTTGCCCCCGGCTCTTTTGTCCTGTCGAGAACGGCGATGCGCTTCACGGTTTCGGGAATTGCAGCGAGGAGGTGCTCCACGGAGAACGGACGGTATAGGTGAACGCTCACCATACCCACCTTCTGGCCGTTTGCGTTGAGGTAGTCGATTGCCTCGCGTGCGGCCTCGGTTGCCGAACCCATGAGAATTATCACGCGGTCAGCGTCCTCTGCGCCATAATAACTGAAGAGTTTGTATTCGCGGCCTGTGATTTTGGAGACAGCCTCCATATATTTTTCCACGATGCCCGGGATTGCGTCATAATATGTGTTGCAAATCTCGCGGTGTGCAAAGAACGTTTCGGGGTTCTCCGCCATACCGCGCGCCACGGGGTGTTCGGGCGAGAGAGCGCGTGAGCGGAACTCCGCAAGAGCCTTCTGGTCAACCAGCGGACGCAGTTCGTCCTCGCTTATCTCCTCAATCTTCTGGTATTCGTGCGATGTGCGGAAACCGTCAAAGAAGTTGATGAACGGCACACGGCTTTCTATCGTGGCAAGGTGCGCCACAGCCGAAAGGTCCATCACTTCCTGCACGCTGCCTTCGCAAAGCATTGCGAAACCTGTCTGGCGGCAAGCCATCACGTCGCTGTGGTCGCCGAAGATGCAGAGAGAATGTGATGCCAGTGTGCGGGCTGAAACGTGGAACACGCAGGGAAGCAGCTCGCCTGCTATTTTATACATATTCGGTATCATGAGGAGCAAGCCCTGCGATGCCGTGAATGTTGATGTCAATGCACCAGCTTGGAGCGAACCATGCACGGCGCCGGCAGCACCGCCCTCCGACTGCATTTCCTGTACGGAAACCGTGTCGCCGAAGAGGTTCTTTCTTCCGTCGGCAGCCCACTCGTCAATGTGTTCCGCCATTGGAGATGAAGGAGTGATGGGATAGATTGCAGCTACCTCCGAGAACATATACGCCACGTGGGCTGCAGCCTGGTTACCATCACAAGTAATGAATTTCTTTTCCTTACTCATTTTGTAATTGAATGAAATGTTATGTAAATTTTCGCTTGTTTCTAATTGATTAGTGCAGGAAGCCGAACAGCCAAAGCGGAATGTCGTTGCCGTGTCCCACCTCGGCATTGTAGCGTGCGAAGTAAACGCCGTCCTGCGCCTTGAAGCGGCGCGACTTGTCGCACACCACGATGTTGTGTCCGTCTATGATGTACGAGCCGTTGCGCTTTCCTTTGCTCACACTGTGGTGTCTCCACACGCTGTTTGCGAAGAAAGTCTCCATAACCTCCTGTTCCTCCGCGCTGCGCGAGCTTATTGCGTAGAGCAGGTTTGTGTTGTGGATCATTATCTGCACCGGCTTCTTGGGGAACTCCTCTCCCTCGCGGTAAACAAGGTTGATGAGCCTTGCCTCCTCAAGATCCTTTATGTAGTTCATCACCGTGGCGCGCGAAGTGCCTATATCTTCGGCGAGCTTGGTTACGTTCGGCACTGTGATGCCCTCCATGCCCAGCAGGTAGAGCAGTTTCCTTATCCTTGCAAGATACTTCAGGTCGATTTGCTTTATGAACAGGATGTCAACCTCAATCATCATGTTGATCGACTTCAACAGTTGCTCCGTGAAGTTATGCGTTTCGAGGAAGAACGGATAGTAGCCGTGATGCAGGTAGTCCTGGAAATAGTTCCACGGACGCACTTTGGGCAGTATGGTCTTAAGAATCTGCTCGTGCCCCTCAAGAATTTCGTTAAGGCTGTACGAGCGGAAGTTCAGTCCTGTCTGGGAATTTACAAATTCGCGGAAAGAGAAGCCGTGCAGCACGTAAACGTCGCTGATGCGGTTCAGTTCGCGTTGCGCCTCACTGTCGGGAGGAAGCACAGAGGACGTTGCATACACAATATGCAGCTTGTCGAAGCGGCGGTAGCACTCGATGAGGTCGGCAGCGTAGTTTGGCTGTTTGAAAACCTGATCGATTAGCAGAACCCTGCCACCATAGCGCACGAAATCTTCTGTGAATTCCACGATTCCGCGCCCCTGAAAGTAAAAGTTGTTCATGCTGATGTACAGGCACTGCTGAAGCTGCGGATCAAAGTGATCGCGGGCGTATTGCAGGAGGAACGTGGTTTTGCCAACGCCTCTCGGCCCTCTAATCCCAATCATCCTGTGACTCCAGTCAATCCTGTCCATTAGCGAACGCTGAACGGGTGCGTTCAGATGGCTTAGCATGTAAGCGTGTGACTGAAAGAATTTTTCCATAAAAGTAAGGTCACGCATAGTTATTTAATTCGCGCATTGTTTCCGTGCAAATTTACGCATTTCCGCGCAAATTTGCAAACGACACGTGGCAAATAACTTTGGGCGGAGTGCAATTTTTTCGCGAAAAGGGCGCACTTGCGTGCTTTCACGCCTGAAAATTATGTTTTTGACATTCTCACTGCGCAGAAAATGGTTATGAACGGTGCGCTTTGTTATACACAAGAATTCGGACAAAGCATTCTACATTTGGCTGGGATTGCACGTTTTTGCCATATTGCCGCGAAGGATTGTTTTGTTTGCGCAATACGTTTCGGCGATGGCGCACAGGGCGTATGCAATACGCAACACAAACACGCAGCACCCAATTAACCAATAAATTGCGCTAATTGTAGGGGCGTATGGCATACGCCCTGAATTGCGCGGATTTGCAATAGTTGTGATGGTTTGCGGTGTGGTTCATGCGGCGGAGTAAAGGGCGTATGCAATACGCCCCTACAAATGACGCAAAACCCAAGTCAAGAAAACTACATTTGATGTAAGAAAAACTATGTCCTATGTAGGAAAAATTATGTCTGATATAATTCAAATTACATCAGACCTTTTTTCGCCGCTTGCAAACATCTGAAAAACAATTCGTTACAACAGATACTTCTTTTGCCTTTATTGCTTTGAAAACCAACGTTTTATGCAAATTTTGGTGCTTTTGCTCCTTCTTCGGCTACGACATGACCGCCCGGATATGCCACGATGGGTGCAGGGCAACCTTGGCTTTTGTGATTTCTCGCACCAAACTGAGGCAGAAATATGTAATTTTGCATCGTAAAGTTTTTGTGTATGGAAAAGAAGACACTTGTTGTTTCGGGGCAAATACGCAGCGCGTGCCCCGAATTTGTGGGCGGTGCGCTGTACGCGGAGTTCGAGAACACGGAATACTGCGAGGATTTGTGGAACGAGATACACGCAATGGCAGCAAACCTGAAGTCGCGCCACACCGTGGACACCATAAAGCACATAAGCGGCATTGAGGCCACGCGCAGGGTTTACAAGGCGTGCGGCAAAGACCCCTCGCGCTACCGCCCCTCAAACGAACAGCTCGTGCGGCGCATTCTTCAGGGCAAGGAGCTTTGGGCTGTGAACACGGCGGTGGACATCGGCAACCTTGTGAGCATCGGCTACGGCTACAGCGTCGGGTGTTTCGACTACGACAAGATTGAGGGCGGCAACATAACGCTCGGCGTGGGACGTGCGGGAGAGCCATACGAGGGCATCGGGCGCGGAACGCTCAACATCGAGGGAATGCCAGTGTATCGCGATGCCGCCGGCGGAATAGGCACGCCCACAAGCGACAACGAGCGCACAAAGATGTCGCTTTCCACCACGCGGATGCTCGCCGTGGTGAACGGCTACGACGAGGACTCGAAGAAAATTGACGAATGCCTGAAGTTTATGGCGGAGGCTTACAAAAAGTACCTTAACGCCGAATGCGAGACGGCCAAGTTTTAGTTTGAGCCGTCGCATGATTGCTTGGTGAGAGATTATTGGGGATTGCGGTTTTTGCGAAGCCAGTCCTCATAAACTTCCTTGCTCTTGTTTTCGGCCTGCATATATCTTTTAAGAGACCATTTGCCGCCGTAGTCCTCCTCCAAATCTTTCCAAACGGATTGCAGCCCCATTTTCCTGCGCAGGGCGTTGACACGGCGCGGATTTTCCAAAGGCACGAGATACGGCACGCCTTTTACGACAATTTTCTGTGTGCCGTAAACCTGCCGCCCGCCGTTGTTCATTGCAAAACGGTCAACGAGAAAGGCGTATTGCCACTTTATGGTTTTGTCCCGTCTGGCGGCTTCGCCCAATTTTTCGAGGCAGGTTTTCTGAAAGGCGGAGTCCTTGCTGTGCTGCACTATGAGGAACAGCCCCTCTTCCGCATCGTCTCCGACATCTTCCTTTGAAAGCCAGCCATATTTCGCGATGATTTTCTTAGCCCTTAAAGTGTTTTTCCAGTCAAGCGAAAGCATCCATTTGTGTACGCTGCCGTATTCCGCACTCTCCTTGCCGAACCGCTTTTCCGTATCCATTAAAAGCATTCTCACCGCCTGGTCGCTTGTACGCAGGTTTTCGAGTTCCTTGCTTACGGCGAAAAACTTGTCGTTATCGGTCATGAACTTGCCGTAAACCTTTTGCAGTGCCGCAGCGGCTTTGTCCGTGTCGCAAGCCGCGATGTAAAACCGTGCCGAGTCGCAATGGTCTTTGAGCGTTTGGGCGGAAACGCCGCTTGCGGCAATGGCGCACATAAAGAAAACCTTTGCCCTGTTCATTTCGTGCTTTGTTTTTCTGCGTGCAAAGTTACGCAAAAAGCGAACACGCAAGTCCGCCCGACACGCTTTGTTTCCCAGGCTTTTGCGCCAAGTTCTCATGCCGTGTCAGGCGGACAAAATTCTACGTTACCCATATAAGGGGTGTAGCCTTCATTCGCACCTTTGTTTTGCGTTATTTTTGTTTGGCGTTTGCTTTTAACCGCTTTGCCTTGTCCTGTTTGTTCTGCTTCTTTGATACACGCTTAAAAGGAGAACGTTTTGGTTCATGAACTACCGTGCGGCAATATATGCTGTCCTTGAACGGAGCTGCGCTGTCTTCTGTCGGTATTCTTTTTATGTAGCTGTAGTGCGTAATGTCATATCCGTAAACTTTCCGACTGCGCATGGATTTGCGCGTGGCTGTTTCAGAAAAGTCAGAAGCGCATGATGCCAAACAGCACAACACCATAAAAACCACAAAACATTTTTCCTTCATGCCATTCCTCGTATTACCAGTTTGTGCTTGATCCAAATTCTTTCACGACCTTGTCTATATTGTCTTTTTCAAGTTTAATCAGTTCATGCTGACCGCCACTGACATCTTTGCGCATTTGCCATTCACCGTCACTGTTCTTCTCGAAAAAAGCGTTTGCCAAACCTGTTTGTCCTTGCTTTGTCAATTGATTGTAAACATCTTCCGGCTTACTGCTTTTGCACGCTTTTGCCGCCAGCGAATATTGTATATCATTATTGTGCATGATAGGATTCATGCGCAAATACCGCAGCAAAAGTCCCTTGCCTTGTCCCATTGTATTTGTACCCAGCCGACCCGGTTCCGTCGCTGGAAAGATTGAAGCCATTTTCTTCATCTACAAATTTCGAGTTTACGGTAATGGAAACTTTGCCGTCTTTAAGGCCTGTTACCATTGCGGGATTGTCAGGGTCTTTTATTTCCTCAGTCTTTATAGTAAGATCCCCCTCCCCTCTTACAAAATTCTGCAAAATACCATTGACGGTAGGACACGCAAGCAAGTCGTTGAACTGCTTTGCAAGCTTTTTGTTTTTCATTATGCTTTCGTCATAACGGATGCCCTTGTACGGATGGGCGTTCCCGCTGCCATAGCCTTGGTCATCGCCATCGCCGCACCCACAACCATACTCGTCTCCCGAACCACATCCGCTTCCGCACCCACCGCCGCATCCGCAGCCATAGTTTTCGATGCCAAAACCGTTGTTAAGAATTTCATTTGCCAGCTCTTGGCTGTTTTTTTTCAATTTTACCATGATATTTACTTTTTTTGTTTTACAGAACATTTTTGTTTGTTTAGCACCCGAACCCCGTGCGTTCTGTTTTCACTCATTCAAGGCGGACACATCCATGTGTCTATTGTATATTCTTATTTTCGCTTCAAATATAGCGATTGTTTTTCATGCGGCAAAACTTACACACACTTTTTTGAAAAATATTTTGTTTTGCATTTGAATTGTTTGGAAATCACACCTGTGTATGCAAAATTCCACACAACAAGACACGCGGAAAACGGACACAACCGCACAGTTTGCATAAAACCGCCCATCAAGAAAAAAGCAAGGCATTGTTTTTTCAGCCCACAGACGCCGGAAACTTTGCAAACACCTGATTTACAAAGAATTAATCCCACACAGAGCAAGCTATATAAGTTTTTGTTTTTCAGATGTTTGCAAGTGGCGAAAAAAGGTCTGATGTAGTTTGAATTATATCAGACATA